>JASLJB010000128.1 GCA_030152605.1 Acinetobacter sp.
TATTCAGAAGTGGTTCACGAAGCTGCATTAGCAGTAGATGGTCGTGCCATTCATGCGATTCAACGCAAACGCAAATAATAGATATAGAAATGAGCGGTCTGGTACCGCTCTTTCTACACATGACACAGCGCAATAGAATACATCTGGTCATGCTTAAACAAATAGTAATAAATAGTAATAGTAAGAATTTTAAAAATGCGAATACTTACTGCGATGGACGTTTAAGTATTCGCAGATCATAACAATGTTCGAAGTGGTTAAAGGTAATTAAATGAATCTACACGAGTATCAAGCGAAAGCACTGTTGAAGAAATATGGAATGCCTGTTCAAGAAGGTATTCTTGCGACCAACGCAGACGAAGCTGTTGCAGCTTTTGAGCAATTGGGCGGAAAATTCGCAGTCATGAAAGCTCAGGTCCATGCAGGTGGCCGTGGTAAAGCCGGTGGTGTAAAAGTTGCGAAAACCAAAGAAGATGTGATTGCATTTGCAAATGGCATCATTGGGACCAACTTAGTCACTTATCAAACCGATGCCAATGGTCAGCCTGTAAACAGCATTATCGTTGCTGAAGATGTTTACCCTGTCGAACGTGAACTCTATCTAGGTGCAGTGGTGGATCGTTCAAGCCGCCGTATCACGTTCATGGCATCAACCGAGGGTGGTGTCGAAATTGAAAAAGTTGCAGAAGAAACCCCTGAAAAAATCTTAAAAGTTGAAGTCGATCCTTTGGTCGGTTTACTCCCATTCCAAGCCCGTGAAGTTGCATTCCAATTGGGCTTGAAAGACAAGCAAATTAACCAATTTGTTAAAATCATGTCTGCGTCTTATCAAGCATTTGTAGAAAATGATTTTGCATTATTTGAGATCAACCCACTTTCAGTGCGTGAAAATGGCGAAATCTTATGTGTCGATGCCAAAGTCGGGATCGATTCAAACGCGCTGTATCGTCTCCCAGAAGTGGCGGCATTACGCGATACATCTCAAGAAAACGAACGTGAACTCAAAGCATCTGAGTTTGATCTGAACTATGTTGCACTTGAAGGCAATATCGGTTGTATGGTCAATGGTGCTGGTCTTGCGATGGCGACCATGGACATCATCAAGTTGTATGGTGGTCAGCCTGCAAACTTCCTTGACGTTGGTGGCGGTGCAACCAAAGAGCGCGTAATTGAAGCATTCAAAATCATCTTGGCAGACAGTTCTGTACAGGGTGTATTGATCAATATCTTCGGTGGTATCGTACGTTGTGACATGATTGCTGAAGCGATTATTGCAGCGGTTCAAGAAGTAAATGTGACGGTTCCTGTTGTTGTACGCCTCGAAGGTAACAACGCAGAACTCGGTGCAAAATTACTGGATGAATCGGGTCTTAAACTTATTTCTGCGGAAGGCTTGGCTGATGCTGCAGAAAAAATTGTTGCTGCAGTAAAAGCGTAAGGAGTATCAAATGAGCGTATTAATTAATAAAGACACCAAAGTTTTGGTCCAAGGCTTTACGGGTAAAAACGGTACATTTCACTCTGAACAAGCAATTGCATACGGTACGAAAGTCGTCGGTGGTGTGACCCCAGGTAAAGGCGGTCAAACCCATATTGGTTTACCTGTGTTCAACACCATGAAACAAGCAGTACGTGAAACGCAAGCCGATGCGTCTGTGATTTATGTACCTGCACCATTTGTTTTAGATTCTATCGTTGAAGCGGTTGATTCAGGTGTAAGCCTGATCGTGGTCATCACTGAAGGTGTGCCAACCATCGATATGCTTAAAGCGAAACGCTACATCGAAACCTATGGCAACAATGTCCGTTTGGTCGGTCCGAACTGTCCGGGCGTGATCACCCCAGGCGAATGTAAAATCGGCATCATGCCTGGTCACATTCACCAACCGGGCCGTATCGGGATTATCTCGCGTTCAGGTACATTGACCTATGAAGCTGTGGCACAAACCACCAAGCTTGGTCTCGGTCAGTCGACTTGTATCGGTATCGGTGGTGACCCGATTCCGGGTATGAACCAAATCGATGCATTGAAATTGTTCCAAGACGATCCTGCAACAGATGCGATCATCATGATCGGTGAGATCGGTGGTTCTGCAGAAGAAGAAGCTGCTGAATACATCCAATCAGACGTGACCAAACCAGTTGTTGGTTATATCGCTGGTGTTACTGCACCTGCCGGTAAACGTATGGGTCATGCTGGTGCGATCATCTCGGGTGGTAAAGGCACTGCAGAAGAAAAATTCGCAGCCTTTGAAAAAGCGGGTATGGCTTATACCCGTAGCCCTGCAGAGTTGGGTTCAACCATGTTAGAAGTTTTAAAACAGAAAGGTATGGCTTAAGCCTTAGCTTTTGCAGTGTTACTGGGTGTGCAAGGACTCAGTTTATGAGTGCTAAGCGTACATCCGTTGTGTTGCGTTTAAATCTAAAAACAGCCTCCTGAATAGGGGGCTGTTTTTTTCTTGCTGATTCATGCTTAATACTGTGCTTAATGATAAAAAGTGTATATAACAAAGGTTTAGGACTGAAGCTGAGGAAATTGTTTTGCGTCAACTTATCAAGCCAATCTTGATCTCTGGTATTTTTGCGCATTCGCAAGTTTACGCAGAGGTGATAAGGATGACCCCCAAACCGTATTTTGATTTCAATGCCGAACAGGGCGAAGATATCTTAGATGTCGAATATGACAAACAGAAAACCAATTATTCGGTACTGAGCAATAAGCTCTATCAAAATGAAAGAATTAAAGTATTTAATTACACCGCCTATGATCGTGACCAAATTAGCAATCAACTTCAATCCTCAAACTTAAAGTTAGATCATCTTGGCGATCTATCCGTATCTTTTGGCTATGGGATTGAATTTAGTGTCAATCCGCGCAATAAGATTGGCTATGAATATTTATCCAGTTTTCCCTATGACCGCGGCGAATTGATCCGCTTGTTTTGGGTCAGGGCACTCTAAATGTTGCGTGGAGATCGAGTGATCTCATTGAGTAGGTTCTAAGCGTCTCTTGAGTTCGGTCTAAGTTGTGGTTTTAAAATTATGAAGTAATCATGCTGAAATCGATACAAGATGCAACACTGCATACTGCCAAGCTACATCAGTTGGCGTTACCTTAGGCACAGCATTTGAGTGAAGAGGGTACAAGAATGATTAAAACATTGGCGATATTGGGACTGATTTCAACCACTTTGGTCGGCTGTATGGTGGCACCTTATGATGATCGACCCAATCAGGGTCGTTATGATCGTAACGGCGGTCACTATCAAAAGGGTGTCTACCAAAAAGATAACCGTCATCCAAGTTATAACCGTGGTAACTCTGCGCAGCATCGCAATGATGGACATAAAAGACCAGATGCAAAGTGGCAGCAAAAGAAAGATGATCAAAAAAAGTGGGAAAAAGATCGTAAGCAGTGGGAGAAAGATCGCAAACGCGATTATCGTCGATAAAGCTGTCAATAAAGACATCGATAAAAACGTCGTAAAAAAAAGGGCTTTTGCCCTTTTTTATTTTGCTTTAAATCTTTGACGAAGCTGTTTTGATCTTAACTTTCAGATGCATGCAGCACAGCTTTTTGATATAAGCCAGCACGTACTTTTCCAGCCTTGGTTTCTTTGATCAGTTGCCATGTGCTTGGAAGATCTAAATCACTTAAACGACAGTCTGCTTCAACATAGACCAAGCCCTGATCCTTAAGTAAAGGATCAACTGCTTCAGCGAAGCTACTCCATAAGTTGAGTTGATAGGGTGGATCAAGAAAGACCAGATCAAACTCGTCTTTGAGTGAAGGCAAGGCTCTTTCTGCGGTACTGCACAGTAGTTTTGCATTTTGAGCTTGCAGCAGTTCGATATTCTGTTTTAGAAACTTACACTGTTCCTGTTGCGGTTCAATCATCAACACATGTGCTGCACCCCGTGATAAGGCTTCAAAGGCCAATGCGCCAGAACCTGTACACAGATCCAGTACCCGAGCATTTTGGATATCCCACATCAGCCAGTTAAACAGAGTTTCGCGTACGCGATCTGGCGTCGGGCGTAGATGATCAATCGGTGCAAATGGCAGCTGACGTCGCTTCCATTCACCGCCAATAATACGCAACTGATTGTTTCCTTTACTCACTAATCTGTTCCTCATTGGCTGCGGGCGCAGTTGCTGTTGCAGTGCTGCTTGGACGGTTTGCAGCCGTGTTACTCGATGGTTGTTGTGTTGTTGCGCTTGAGGCCGGTGCTGCCGCAGGTGACATGCCGCTATTTGGCAGTTCACCAGGTTTGATTCCAGCAGTCATGAGGCCGCCACTGACTTGGTGTGTAGCTGGAATTAATGGATTTTTCTGACGTTGCAGAATCCAATAATCCATAATCGGACGCGCGATTCGTGCGGCTGAGCCACCGTGACGACCATTTTCCCAAATTACTGCGATGGCAATTTCAGGATTTTCAGCAGGTGCGAAGCCGACAAATAGGCCGTGATCGAGTTGACGTTCGGTCAGGATCGACTCATTGTAGCGTTTGCCTTGTGCAATACTTTTCACCTGAGCGGTACCGGTTTTACCGGCGATCAGATAGTGTGGTGATTTAATTCCACGACCGGTACCGGTTTGAATCACATCCACCATAGCATCACGCATCTTGACCCAGTCTTCTTCGCCGCCATTAAAGTTGATCTTGCCCGTTGGGGCATTGATCACTTCATGCGGTTTAGAACCTTTGGTTTCTCGAAGTACATGCGGGGTTACGTGTGCACCATGATTGGCCGTAATCGCAGTGGCCATGGCCAGCTGTAATGGGGTGGCAATAAACGCCCCCTGACCAATACTCACCGAAATAGTTTCACCTTTCAGCCATTTACTATTACGGGTACGCATTTTCCATTCAGGATTCGGATACAGACCAGAGCTTTCACTTGGCAGATCCACACCCGTTTTTTCACCAAAACCAAATTGGCGCATCCACTCGTTCATTCGATCGATGCCGAGTTGGTAGGACAGGGTGTAATAGTAGGTATCACATGAAATCACAATGGACTTATGCATGTTGACACTGCCGTGTCCGGTTTTTTTCCAGTCACGGAACTTATGCGAATCCCCCGGTAAATGAAAATAACCTGGGTCTTGGATCGCTGTGCTCCAATCTACGACGCCATAATGGATGCCTGCCAATGCTTCCATCGGTTTAATGGTTGAGCCGGGTGGATAAGAGCCTTGCAAGGCCCGGTTATATAAGGGTTGGTCGAGATTATCACGTAGCGCGCTATAGTCAGTATGTCCAATCCCGGTAACAAAGAGGTTGGGGTTAAAGCTTGGGCTGGACACCAGCGCTAAGATTTCACCTGTACGCGGATCCATGGCCACGATTGCACCGCGACGTCCAGCCAGTTGTTCTGCTGCAACGGACTGCAGTCCATAATC
>JASLJB010000021.1 GCA_030152605.1 Acinetobacter sp.
ACCTAAGTTTTGTGCCACTTGTGCCGCTGCTTCGATAATTGCAGGATCTTGTAAGCTAGTACCCGAGATGATCAATGGCTTTTTCGCAGCTTTCAAAGTCTCGGCAATGGTTTGCGCAAATGCTTTTGCATCATCCGCTAAACCGTTTAATGCTTCGCCTTTCACCGCAGCAGCCACCGCAAAACCTAAACGTGCGATGTCATTTGGAGATGCAATCACTTCACCCGTGGCAACATCTGCTAAGCGCGTTTGAGTTGCAGCAAGGATATAAATTGGAGATTTTGCTTCTTGACCAATACGTTGTACAGGTTCTGCTAACCAATCAGGCGTACGTGTTGCAGCAGCCATTTCTTTGGCTTTATTTTTCGCAGCTTGACGAACAGACAAAGCCATACGTGGCGCAGTTTGAGTTAAATCTTCACCCAAGATCAACACCGCATCATAGCTTTCAATTTCACGCATGTTCGGGTTGTAAATGCCCTGTGTTTGCATGATGGATGCAGCTAACTCAACTAGATTCTGCTCTTTTTGCGACATCCCCGTTGAGTAGTTGTCTTGTCCAACCAATTCGCGCAGTGCATAGTTTGATTCCAAGCTTGCGCGTGGTGAACCAATACCAAGAACTTTTTTGCCTTGAAGTTGAGTAATTACTTGATCAAGTGCTTGATCAACACTCACGGTTTCAACTATTTCAGCATCACGGAACTGTGGCTGACGTGGACGATCTTCACGATTCACATAACCTGTACCAAAGCGACCTTTGTCACAAAGGAAATACTGGTTGACCGAGCCATTGAAACGGTTTTCCACACGACGGATTTCACCGTAACGCTCACCCGGAGAAATGTTACAACCCGAAGAACAGCCATGACATACGCTAGGCGCATACTGCATGTCCCATTTACGGTTATAACGTGCAGAATGTGTTTTATCGGTAAATACACCTGTAGGACAGACTTCCGTCAAGTTACCTGAGAATTCAGACTCTAAAGTGCCTGATTCTGGACGACCAAAGTAAACACGTGATGCGCTTGCATACACACCAAAGTCTGTACCACCCGCATAGTCGTTGTAGTAACGCACACAACGGTAACAAGCAATACAACGGTTCATTTCATGCGCAATAAACGAACCCAACTCTTGGTTATGATGCGTACGTTTAGTGAAGCGATAACGACGACGATCGTGCTGCGTCATGACTGTCATATCTTGTAAATGACAGTGACCGCCCTCTTCACAGACTGGACAGTCGTGTGGGTGATTGGTCATCAAGAACTCAACAATCGACGCACGAAACTCAGTCGCTTCTTTGTCTTCAATTGAAATAAAAGTGTTGTCAGACGCTGGTGTCATACACGACATCACCAGACGTCCACGAGTATCTTCAGCATTTGCGTACTGCGTCACCGCACATTGACGACAAGAACCAACAGAACCTAAAGATGGGTGCCAACAAAAATACGGAATGTCGATACCAAGGCTTAAACATGCTTGTAGCAAGTTTTCAGAGCCGTTGACTTCATACGATTTTCCATCGACATGAATTGTAGCCATAGTCGAATTCCTTAAGCTTGTTCTACGTCTAAAGCTGGAGCATGGGTTTTAACCTTTGCTTCAAACTCATGACGGAAATATTTTAATGCGCCCATTAGCGGCTCCATCGCACCCGGTGCGTGAGCACAGAAGGTCTTACCGATCCACAACTTCTTCGTCAGTTCAGAGAGATGTTCAATATCTTCCATCTTCCCCTTACCTGTTTCGAGTGCTTTCAGCGCTTTAACTGCCCAAGGCAAACCATCACGGCATGGCGTACAGAAACCACATGATTCACGTGCAAAGAACTCTTCTAAGTTACGCGTCGCAGAGACCATACATTGGGTTTCATCCACCACCATTAATAGACAAGTTCCTAAACGAGAACCCGCTTTCATGATCGTTTCAGCATCCATTGGCAGGTCGATATGTTCAGCCGCCAAGAAATCTGTCGATGCACCACCCGGTAACCATGCTTTCAGCGTTAAACCATCACGCATACCCCCCGCATGATCTTCAATCACTTCGCGCGCCGTGGTACCAAACGGAAGTTCCCAAAGACCTGGGAATTTAACTTTACCTGATGCACCATAGATCTTCGTACCCGGATCTTTCGACTTACCCGCAGATAAGTTGATATACCATTCAGGACCACGCAACATAATCGCTGGTAAGTTATTGTAGGTCTCAACGTTATTGACAATCGTTGGACGACCCCAAGCCCCTGCCACTTGTGGAAATGGTGGTTTGGTGCGTGGATTGGCACGGCGACCTTCAAGCGAGTTAATCAATGCGGTTTCTTCACCACAGATATAACGCCCTGCGCCTGTATGCACATGCATCTCGAAGTTCCAGCCCGTCCCGAGGATGTTTTCACCCAAGTAACCTTTGGCACGAACTTGCTCAAGCGCTTCATTTAAGTAACCAGCCGCTTCGATATACTCACCACGAATGAAGATATAACCATGCGTTGCTTCAAGGGTATAACCTGCAATCAACATGCCTTCGATCAATTGATGTGGAAGCTGTTCCATCAACAAACGGTCTTTGAAGGTACCCGGTTCCATTTCATCAGCATTACAGATCAAATAACGTGGACCACCATCATTTGGCGCCATGAGTGACCATTTAATGCCTGCTGGGAAACCTGCACCACCACGACCTTTTACTGTCGCGGCTTTAATTACATCTAGCACTTCACTTGGTTTCATGCCTAATGCTTTCTTAAAGCCTGCATAACCTTCAAGCGCTTCGTAATCGTCAGCACTACGCACATGTTCTTGCTTATTCAAGCGCCAAGTCAATGGATGCGTTTCTGGATTACCGTCGCCATAAATTGGTTTTGGTTCAGTATTCATACATACTTCTCCAATAACTGTTTCACTGAGGA
>JASLJB010000208.1 GCA_030152605.1 Acinetobacter sp.
GCCGTAGTTTGGAATCTGCCACCCGTGATCGCCGAACTTCCCCCCGATCTCTGCTTTAGTGTTATTACCGTCGATCTCAATGTTTTTTAAAGTAAAACCAGTACATGCGGTGTTATTAAAAAGATGCGTAAAAGGGGTCTCGTTTACCCCATCAAAACGACCGTATCGGACTCCATCAATTTGCTTTATCGTTGCACCGCGGGCATCGACTTCGAAATTGAGCATAGGTTTCGGGTCAGTAGCGATACCCCAAATATCAAACAAAGTCCCATTGTTTTTACCGACTTCACCGATCAAGTAGACCCCTGTTGTGAACGTCATTTTCTTGACGCCATGGTTTCGGCACGCCTCAAATGTGCGCTTCAATTCCACATGTTGCGCAGTTTTTAGGTCTGGTATGGCACCACCATCGGTCGCATCCAAAGAAGCTCCAAATTGACGAATCCAGCCGCCAAAGACCACTACTGAGTCATTAATAGTGGATTTTGACGAGTCGTAAATAAATAGACCTCCGCCCATAAGAGGCCGCGCTAAAGCTAAGTTTATCGGCTTGTGATAACCCTTTACATAAATTCTAGCTCCATTAATGGGGTGTTTAATTTTGAGCATGTCAGCTATGCAGTCAAGACCACCATTAATTTCTTCCTGTGTTAATCCACTTGAATCATTAATCATTCCGGTGTCGATACCACTGAATGACGGATCACCTGTAACCAAAGCAATCATTGAGTCAATGTATTTTTTAAGTGCTGCGTCGCGTTGTATGTAGTCTTTTTCTAGCGCTTTATCGCGTAAGATATAGTCTTCTTTTGATTTTGAATCTCTTAGTATGTAATCAGCTTTAAGCACCAACTCAGCCAAGATACGATCTTGAATTTCCTTATCAAGTCGTTTTGATAAAAGCCAATCTGCAAGACCCAACTCTTGTAGCTTCCACCAGATGCGGTCTAGATCTTTATTAACGGGCTCAGGACGAAATGAGTTGTTGTATGTTTGATATGTTGTTGTACGTTCAAATGGTGAGTTGCGTTGCATCGTGACGGTAGATCCAGCAGCTGGTGCTGTTCTAAATACAACTGAGTTACCGATCAACTGCCAACTGCCGATACTCGACTCATTCTCATCAACAGTGACTATTAAATAATCCTGATCTTCGCAATCAAAAGTTAATGGAAATGATGTTGTAGCGCCATTTGCTGCATATTCAATTCGCGGTGTTTGTTCTTGTACTGCCATGAGATTACCTATTAGTGTTCGAAATCTAAAGCGGCTTCGATGACACCGCTGTTCTCACGCCAATTAACGCCCTCATGGGCTTCTGTTGTTCTGTGTAATTTCCCGATGCGCTCAGGTGACTCAACGAC
The DNA here is from genome assembly GCA_030152605.1 of Acinetobacter sp. Taxonomy (GTDB): domain Bacteria; phylum Pseudomonadota; class Gammaproteobacteria; order Pseudomonadales; family Moraxellaceae; genus Acinetobacter. The sequence goes on from JASLJB010000208.1 coordinate 1,365, forward strand.
TGCGCCAGCTAGTGAATCAAGGTGATCGTCTTCTTGTTCAGTGATAGCAGGATTAAACTGCTGCATTTGCTTGTATTGCTTGGATGTGTTTTCACCTTCGATAGTGTCTAGGATCGACACGTGCGCCCACATGAGACCTGACACCAAAGGCCCCTCAAGTCCATTCAGGATGCGCTTATTTTTTGCAACACTCGAATGTATGGACTTAACGCCACAGCGTATTTTTCTCTTTTTAAGCGCTGCTTTTAATGATGCAGGTGCAAAGTTACCAATGCCATTCGTTTCAATTACAACACTAGGCACGTGGAACTCTTCGATCAGATCGCAAAGCTGCCAAACTTGCCCCCCAGTAATATCGCCTTGATCATTTGTTTTAATTACTTCACCAGTCAGCTCAATGGATCGATGCCAATATTTATTGCCAAAATCATCGTGAAGCACCAAGGCAACAGATGACACATCAGATTTGAGCTTGCCGCTTGCTGGGTCCCATCGCACCGTCATGCCAGCAATGCGACGCTCACCAAGCATCATGTAGTACTGGCCGTTTGCTCGCTTAAGAGTTGGCTCACAGTCATATGGGATTAGTTTATCTGGATCGAGGCGAACGTCACCGACAGGTTTAGCGTGCAGCTGGTACTGTGAGTCCCATTCGTTTAGCGTGCGGCATCTGCGTCTACGCTTCTGCATTTCTTTGGCTGTAAAGCGCTCAGGCCATAGCGCTTCGCTATAAACATCGACTAGATAATGCGACTCATTGAACGTGATTTTGTAGGCTCGGCCGCTTCTTTCAACTCGATAATCTTGCTCCTCGAGGAGCAGTTTAGAGCTACGGCCAATGCCACTGAAAATATAGACTGGCTTGAAATTGACAAAGCATTCTATGATCTGTTCAAAACGTTTTTCTTTCTCAAACATTTTGAAGATGAGGCACTTGGCTTCGGGGTTAAGCATGATCTCAGAATAGAGTGAATCATGCGTATGTGGTGTACCTACATATAGTTCCTGCCCTCCCGGTATCAAGATAAATGTCTGTTCGCTCAGACGGTAGCGCAGCTTTGCACGTGCTTCGGGTGTGCCAATGTTACCCGGTACTTCGACATCATCGTTTTGGATCTCGTTTGCACGCGACCCTGTAACGTTTGAAAGGATACCTCGCGCATGGATCGATCCGTGACGAACGTCTGTTGACCCTGAGCACCACCACTTTTGTGTCTCACCGCGTGCTTTTTTAAAGCCATAAATTTGACACAGTGGGTGGCGCTCCAAGACTTGCTCAGTACCGCGACTAACCTTGTATGCGTCGGGATCAGTTGCGCCCTGGTGCAGAATTAAATGATCGGGATTGCTGTATAACTTCCACGCATTATAGATATCAAGAATCGTAGACTTGCCGTGGCCACGCGGCATCATGAGCAAGCCTAAGCTGCCGTAATCTTCTAAGAAGTCACAGACATCTAAATGGAAATCAGGAACCGTCCAGTTCAGCGTCTCAGCATAAACAAGATAGAACGCAGCAAAGCCGACCTTAATCATTAACTTGGTCGCTGTTTACGTTCTTCTAGTTTCTTGGCCACACTTTCTAAAATAGCTGCAGCTTGCGACTCAGGTGAAACTTTACGCCCTTCAATGTCACCAGTTGATAGCTCATCATCAATGAGAATACGCTTCAACTTCTCCATGCATGTCAGTGCCTCTTTAGCTCCTTTGTATAGCCACACTAAATCGCCACGACCATTCTTATCAAAAATATCTTGACCATATGCTTCGGTAATTAAATCAATAGAACTGCTAGCTGACATTTCGAGACAGAGTTTCAGTTTTTCTTTTGTCTCAGGTTTAAGATGCCCAACTTGATTTTTTTCAGTCATAAAAAAGCCCTCATATATACAAGTCATATATACAAGGGCTTAGAGTGTGGTTTGTTGGGTAACTTAGTCGCCGAATGCTTTTTCAAAGTCTGGTGCGCGGAACTCATCAAAGCCTGAACTGTAATCGAAGTCACCGAGCCAGCTTGTACGGTTCTGATCACGCTCCGCTTTGCGCTTCAGTTTTTCACGATGCCCTGGTGCAATGATGTCCTGCAACTGATCGAACATGAAGCGGTCTGTCGCAGCTTTCGTGTACCACAAGTTTTGTGCAGGGATCTTGTTTTTCAACATCTTGAATATTTCATTGCCAGCATTGGTGTCTTCACCGCTTGCCAGTTTTGTAGCGTTGCCGACTGTAACATTCATCAAAGTTTTAATGTCACTGCCCAAAGGCCCGACCATAAAGTCGGATGCACTACGGCCAGTTGAGTCAGTACCAGCAACTAAAATATCACCCAAAATCGGCAAACCACCACCAGTGATGAAGGCTTTTTTCATAAAGTCGGTTTCAGTCATATCCTGTGGATCATTACCCCGTTCCAACTCTTTAAGCTGCACGACTAGACCGCCCAGCAGTGTTGTAAGCCCCATTAAA
>JASLJB010000266.1 GCA_030152605.1 Acinetobacter sp.
CATTAGGCAGCTTAGGTGGTAGCATTTTGATGTAACCACAGCTCATGAGGGCTAGATAACATGCATGTATTTACATATACGGATGCACGTAACAATTTAAAATCTGTTTTAGATAAAGTCATTGATGATGTAGACATAGCTTTTATTACAAGAAAAGAAGGCGGTCATGCTGTTGTAATGGGACAAGATCATTACGATAGCTTAATGGAAACGTTATACCTCCTGTCATCTCCTAATAATGCTACTCGTTTAAATGAATCAATTGCTCAGTTACGTGCTGGTCAAGCTAAACAAAGAGAGTTGATTGAGGATGACGAATCGTAACATCAAATGGACTGATAATGCTTGGGATGAATATATCTATTGGCAAACACAGGACAAAAAGATAATTAAACGTATCAATGCTTTAATCAAAGAGTGCCTAAGAACTCCTTTTGAAGGAACTGGAAAACCAGAACCATTAAAAGCCAATCTTTCAGAGTTTTGGAGCCGTAGAATTGATGAAAAGCATAGGTTAGTTTATGAAGTTACAGATGAACGAATGTCTATTATTCAATGTCGATTCCATTACTAATAAACCTAATAATATCCCCTAATTTTTAGGGGATTTTTATTGTGTTATTCACCAATTAAAATGTCTATGCGATGGTAATGCTCCCTAAGATCAATATTTGGTGAGTTCATTAGACTTAGACTTCTTTAAAAACTTTTTTTCTCAGCCACAGTGAAACACTGACCAAAGCAATGAGTACGGGAACTTCAACCAATGGCCCAATGACAGTTGTAAAAGCCACAGGTGATGCAAGCCCAAAGGTTGCAATAGCAACGGCTAAAGCCAATTCAAAATTGTTTCCTGCTGCAGTAAAAGAAATTGCAGTCGTTTTAGGATAGTCGTTGCCCATCCACTTACTCATAAAGAAGCTAATGAAGAACATCACCACAAAGTAAATAATCAAAGGAATGGCGATTCTAAGCACATCAAAAGGTAGGCTGATGACTTCACCACCTTTAAGGCTAAACATGGCAACAATGGTAAATAACAGCGCAACAAGGCTCAGCGGATTAATTTTAGGAATAAATTTGGTTTGATACCAAAGTAATCCCTTTTGTTTGACTAGAATCAATCGGGTCAAAAAGCCTAGTAAAAATGGGATACCTAAATAAACTAGAACTGCATGGGTAATCGTCCAGAAGCTGACATTAATGACTTGTGCTTCTACACCAAAATAGGGAGGTAAGAAGGTCAAAAACAACCAAGCATAGGTACTAAAAAATAGGATTTGGAAGACACTGTTAAATGCAACTAAAGCAGCGACATACTGATTGTCGCCACATGCCAAGCCATTCCAAACCAAGACCATAGCAATACATCGTGCTAAACCAATCAGAATTAGACCTGTCATGTATTCAGGATAGGAGTGCAAAAAAATTATTGCTAAAGCAAACATTAAACAAGGTGCAATCAGCCAGTTCTGAACCAAGGATAGAGTGAGCGTTCGCTTATCTTTAAAAACTTGTGGCAATGTTGCATAGTCCACCTTGGCAAGTGGTGGATACATCATCAATATTAAACCAATAGCAATCGGGATATTGACTGAATCAATGCTCATTTTATCCAAGGCAATTGATGCTTGGGGAAAGAACACCCCAATCCCCACACCCAATGCCATCGCAATAAAAATCCATAATGTTAGATTTCGATCTAAGAATGAGAGTTTTGAAGTTGACATGCTATTACTCGCATTGAATAGAAATAGGCGAACCAATATTACTATTAAGTATTTCTTTGCTTTGATTATTAAGAACATCTAAGACTGAATTTACCCATTCTGGTAAATTAGGATTCAATCGGTAATACACCCATTGTCCTTTGCGTTCGTCTAGCAGAATTGAAAAATTTCGAAGTAAGGCTAAATGCCGAGAAATCTTGGGTTGACTGAGCTGTAATTGCTCTGTGATCTCACAAACACAGACATTTTTTCTTGCCAAAATGAGCTTTAAAATATCCAAACGTGTCTGGTCAGAAAGACACTTAAAGAAATCTGCTTGATCCATAATCCATACTCATATATTTGCTATTGCGAATATACGCATATCCATATATAAATGCAATATTGCTAATACTAGAGTAAATTTCATGTCACAAAAGATTAAGATTTATCATAACCCAGCTTGTGGAACGTCAAGAAATACCTTGGCTTTGATTGTTAATACAGGGAATGAACCAGAAGTAATTGAATATCTAAAAACCCCACCAAGCAAAGAGGAATTAATCAATTTAATTGAAAAGTCGGGACTCTCTGTGCGTGAAGCTATTCGTAAAAATGTAGAACCCTTTGAAACTCTCAAACTAGATCAGCAACACTGGACAGATCAACAGCTCATTAATTTTATGATTGAATATCCAATTTTAATTAATCGTCCATTTGTAGTGACGGAACTGGGTGTTAGGCTGTGCAGACCATCAGAGCTTGTCTTAGATATTTTATCGGCTCCCCAACTAGGTGCTTTTAGCAAAGAGGATGGTGAAATCATCATAGATAAAAATGCTAAGCGGACTAAATAAATCCGCTTCATTTAAATACGAAAAACCTAGCCGCAGCTAGGTTTTTTGATGTCGCTTATCTTGGTTGAATCAAAGTTTTTCGATTAAGGCTTTGATGTTTTTGGCTTGCTCTGCGGCGTTACCAGTATAGCTTGCTGGAGTCATCTCAGCTAAACGTGCGCGGTCTTGTGCAGGCACTTGAACCAGTTCATCACCGTTAACGAAATCCACCATCATGTCACGGGTCATAGCTTGACCACGGGTCAGTGCTTTGAGTTTTTCGTATGGTTTTTCAACGTTATAACGACGCATCACAGTTTGAATCGGCTCAGCCAAAACTTCTTGTGCTTGGTTGAGGTCTTCCAAGAGACGGTTGCTGTTTAACTCAAGTTTTTTCACACCTTTGAGGCAAGCATCAAATGCGATTAAGCTTTGCGCAAAACCAACACCCATGTTACGTAACACAGTTGAGTCCGTAAGGTCACGCTGCCAACGAGATACAGGCAGTTTTTCACCCAAGTGGCCCAAGACCGCATTGGCGATACCCAAGTTACCTTCTGAGTTTTCAAAGTCAATTGGATTCACTTTATGTGGCATGGTTGAAGAACCGACTTCGCCATCTTTGAGTTTTTGTTTGAAATAACCCAAAGAAATATAACCCCATACGTCACGGTTAAAGTCGATCAGGATGGTGTTATAACGACGCAATGCATCGAACAATTCTGCCATGTAATCATGTGGTTCGATTTGAGTGGTGTAGGGGTTGAAGCTAAGACCCAAAGATTCAACAAAGGCTTGTGAATGTGCTGCCCAGTCGATGTCTGGATATGCAGACAAGTGCGCGTTGTAGTTACCGACAGCACCATTGATTTTACCCATCAACTCAACTTGTTTGAACTGTTTGATTTGACGTGCCAAGCGATAAGCCACGTTGGCCATTTCTTTACCCAAAGTGGTTGGGCTTGCAGTTTGACCGTGCGTACGTGACAGCATCGGTTGATCTGCATGAGTTTCAGCAAGATTGACGATGGCATCGATCAGGCTTTGCATGCTGTCGATTAGCACTTCACGACCATTTTTCAGCATTAGCGCATGAGACAAGTTGTTGATGTCTTCTGAGGTACAAGCAAAGTGAATAAACTCACCAATGTCGCTAAGTTCAGCGATCGGTGCGATTTTTTCTTTGAGGAAATACTCAACCGCTTTCACATCATGGTTGGTGGTGGCTTCAATTTCTTTGATGCGGTTGGCATCAGACTCTGAAAACTCAGCCACGATCGCATCCAGTGCTTGTGTAGTTGCTGCACTGAACGCAGGGACTTCAGTGATTTCAGGATGTTGAGCTAAAGCTTGTAACCAGCGCACTTCAACGGTGACACGCGCATGAATGAGACCGAACTCAGAAAGGAAAGGGCGTAGGGCATCGCATTTGCTGGCATAACGACCATCAAGTGGAGAAAGTGCGGTTAAAGCGTTCATAAAAGCTGTCCTAAACTATGCAGTAAAACCGAAAATAAATCAGGCTCTTCACGT
>JASLJB010000270.1 GCA_030152605.1 Acinetobacter sp.
GTATCTAGACCCCCAGAAAAGGCAATCCCCACTTTTTTACCTACGGGTACATGCTGCAAGATGGTTGCATTATCAGTCATTACAATTCCTAACATGATGATTTAGGCATCAACCACGCGATGCCCGGAAAATTTTTATCGCCCGATTGTAGCACTTTTCATAAAGCTTGGATTCGATATAGAAAAAATCTGTGAAAAATTTAGCGCAAAGTAATTTTTCGCGCTGGGGTCACACAAATATTGTGGATTTGCAGAGGCTTAAAGTCGATTTTCGATCGGTTTTTGCATTGAATGCTGTTGGTGGCAGTGGGGCATTTTTTTGCTGCGCTGCTCAGTGCTTGAGCCGGCACACGTAGTCAGCACAAAGTGAAAAGGCTATGATGTGGGCATTAAAATTGTGAGATGGCTTATGAACATTGTCGCAGATGAAAATCTGGCATTGACCGAGTATTTCTTTGCAGAATTTGGCAAAATTCGCCATGTGCCGGGTCGACATTTACAGCAGCAAGATCTAGAAGATGCAGATGCGGAAGTGTTGTTGGTGCGCTCAGTAACTCAGGTCAATGCTGAGCTGATCGCCAACACCGCGCTGAGATTTGTCGGCAGTGCCACCATCGGCACCGATCATCTTGATCAATCCGCCTTGGCCGCAGCCCAGATCGACTGGGCCAATGCACCGGGCTGCAATGCCCAAGCGGTGGCAGAGTATGTGGTGACTGCGATTTTGAACCTAAGACCACAATGCTTTGACCGCCATACCGCACATGCTGCAACTGGCACGACCCACAAGCTGTCCGAGCGCGTGCAGCCATTTTGTTTGGGCATCGTTGGTTTGGGCAATGTCGGGACGCGCTTAGCCAAACTGGCGCAGCACTTGGGTTGGAAGGTCTTGGCCTATGACCCCTATGTGCAGGATGCTGAGATTTCACAAGTCGATTTAAGCGCTGTGCTCAAGCAAGCGGATGCGGTGTCGATTCATGTACCGCTGACCAAGTCTGGGCCACATGCGACGCATCATCTTTTCAATGCTGAGACGCTGAGTCAAATGCAGCCTGAGGCGATCTTGATCAATGCTGCACGTGGTGCGGTGATTGAAGAGGCCGCTTTGATCGCAGATATTCAGCGCACGAGTCGTGAGGTGGTCTTGGATGTGTTTGAGCATGAGCCGGTGATTTCCGCGCAACTCTTGGATCTGGTGAAACTGGCAACACCTCATATCGCAGGTTACAGTTTGGAAGGCAAGGCGCGTGGCACGCAGATGCTTTACGATGCCTTTTGTGCCAGCTTGGGCATGCCGGCTGACAAGGATTTTAGAACCCAGTTGCCTGAGGCCGCAGCGTATTTTGATACGCGTCCCATGCTGCAAGTGCTGGGTCAGCATTTAACACAAATTTATGATATTCAAAAAGATGATGCAGCCTTACGCGCCTGTTTAAAGCAGGGTGTGGTCGATCAGGCCGCATTTGATGCCTTGCGCAAACATTATCCTTTACGCCGTGAATGGGCAGCACATGGAGCAGCACTGTAATGATGCAATCAAGCGACCGCCAAGCCATCGACTTTAAACCGAGCTGTGAATTGGCCGCGCTCAAAGCCCGTGCCCAGCTCTATGCCCAGATTCGCCAGTTCTTTGCTGAGCGCGATGTATTGGAAGTGGAAACCCCGATCTTATCGCAAGCCGCAGTCACCGATGTGCATTTGGCGTCGGTTGCGGTGACCCGTCATATCGCAGGTCGTGCGCAGCGGCATTATCTACAGACCTCGCCAGAGTTTCCCATGAAGCGCTTGTTGGCCAGCGGCAGTGGCCCGATCTATCAGATCTGTAAAGTGTTTCGGGATGATGAGCATGGGCGTAAGCACAATAGTGAATTTACTATGTTGGAGTGGTATCGCCCGAGTCTCAGTCTCAAAGGCTTGATGCATGAGGTCACGGATTTACTCAATCTGGTTTTGGCGACACGTTTTGGCGAAGTGCGCCCGATGATCTTGCGTTATAAAGACGCCTTTATGCAACGGGTTGATCTCAATCCTTTACAAGCCAGCTTGGCTGAACTCAAGCACAGCGCGCATCGTGTTGGGCTGAATGTCGATTTGGGCGATGATCGTTTGGCCTATATCGACCTATTGTTTTCACATCTGGTCGAGCCAAGTTTGGGCTTTGATACGCCGGTATTTCTGACCGACTTCCCACCTGAGATGGCTTCTTTGGCCAAAGTCAAACAAGACCAAGACGGTGAGTGGGTTGCTGCACGCTTTGAGTTATATATCGAGGGCTTAGAGTTGGCGAATGCCTATGATGAGCTGATCGATGCACAGGTATTGCAACAACGCTTTGAAGCAGATAACGCGGAACGTGCCGAGCGTGGCCTGACCGAGATGCCGATCGACCATTTCTTATTGGCGGCCTTGCCGCAGATGAGTGAGTGTAGTGGGATTGCCTTGGGCATCGACCGTTTGCTGATGGTGATCCAAAACAAAATGCGTTTGGATCAAGTCATCACCTTTCCGGCAGAGATTGCTTAACAATATTAAGCACTGGCTAGAACACTGGGTAAAACGAAAACACTGGATAAAACGAGAACACTGGCGGCAGGACGCCGCCCTGTGTCATCAATCGTATTGCGCATACTCAGGTTGGGCACGCAGCGCCGCAATCGCCTCAATGCGTTTGCTGATCAACATCTCACCAATTTCAGCACCTTTGATACTTTTATCTAAACTCTGGGCTTTGATCTCACGTACCGTTTGCATGGCGGCTCTGAGAAAGTCCGCTTGCGGATAAGGACGGTCTTCAAGGCCGAGTCGACCACGTGCATCACATTGACAGGCTTGAATATAGGCCTCAACCCGCTCAGGACGACGCAATACATCGAGGCGCTGTAATAGACGCCAAAGTGTGCCGGCTTTGAGATTAAAAGCTTGATGTGCTTTGAGATGTTCTTTGCAGACCGCCAAAGCCAATTGCTTGCTTTGGGTCGGTACTTTGAGCCGATCACAGAGTTCAGTCACGGGGGCGATACCGCGCTCTTCATGCATCACATGCCGTGGCAGATCCTCTTCAGGAGTCAAGGCCTTGCCGAGATCGTGCAATAACACCGCCAGACGCACATCGAGTGAATAGTCTTCGAGACAGGCCTGTTGCAAGGCCATCATGGTGTGGATGCCACAGTCAATTTCAGGATGATATTCAGGACGTTGCGGTACACCATACAAGGCATCGATCTCAGGGAATAATACCTTAAGCGCACCACACTCACGAAGCGTGTCAAAGTAAATCTCTGCATGCGCTTCCATCAGGGCACGCGAGGTTTCTTTCCAAACCCGTTCTGGGGTGAGGGCATTCAGTTCACCTGATTGGGTCAGATGCTGCATCAGTGCCAGCGTTTCTTCGGCAACGCGAAAACCATAGTGATGATAACGTGCCGCAAAGCGTGCAATGCGCAAAACACGCAGTGGATCTTCGACAAAAGCATCCGAAACATGACGTAAGATTTTATTGTTTAAATCCGCTTGGCCGTGATAGGGATCATAAATCTGCCCCTGTTGATCCATGGCCATGGCATTGATGGTGAGATCGCGACGGATCAAATCTTGTTCAAGCGTCACGCTCACGTCGGTATAAAACTCAAAACCGTGATAGCCCTGACCAGATTTACGTTCAGTGCGTGCTAAAGCATATTCATCTTTGGTTTCAGGATGCAGAAAGACCGGGAAATCTTTTCCCACTGGCTGATAGCCTTGCGCGATGAGTTGTTGCGGTGTTGCGCCGACAACCACATAATCTTTTTCGTGATAGGGGTGACCAAGCAAATGATCCCTGACTGCACCACCTACTAAATAAACTTGCATGAAAAAACCTCTATTCTTCGAGCCATGATGCTACAGAACAGAGGTTTTCTCAAGTCAGGCAGGGGCTTTTTAAGCCCCCGAGACGCTTAGGCTTGGGTTTGTTGGATTTCAGCCACAGTCAGCGCTGTCATATTGACCAAACGACGCGTGGTTGCGGTTGGGGTCAAGATGTGTACCGGCTGAGCAGCACCCAACAAGATCGGTCCAATGGTGACATTGTTGCCCGATGTTGCTTTCAATAAGTTAAACGAAATATTGGCCGCATCCAGATTTGGCATGATCAATAGATTGGCTGAACCTTTGAAACGTGAGTTTGGAAATGCAAAATGACGGATATTTTCATCCAATGCCGCATCACCATGCATCTCACCTTCAACTTCAAGCTCCGGTGCGATCTCGCTCAGGATCTCATACACGCGACGCATTTTTTGTGCGCTGCTGTCGGTTTGATCTGAACCAAAGCTAGAGTGTGACAATAACGCCACGCGTGGGGTCATACCAAAACGACGCACTTCTTCAGCCGCCAAAATCGTCATTTCCGCCAACTGCTCAGCGGTTGGGTTGGTGTTGACGTAGGTATCGGCGATAAACAAGTTACGGTCTTCAAGCATCAAGGCATTCAAGGTAAAGAAGTTATTCATACCTGCTTTTAAGCCAATGATGTTACGCACGAAGTCGAGGTGAATGTCATAGCTTGAGTAAGTACCACAAAGCATACCGTCTGCATGACCAAACTTGACCAACATCGCCGCGATCAAGGTTGAGCGACGACGTGATTCACGTTGTGCATATTCAACTGTTACGCCTTTGCGTTGCATGATTTTGTAGTAATCATTCCAGAAGTTTTCGTATTCTGGATTGTTCTCTTGATCCACGATCTCAATATTTTCGCCATGTTGTAAACGCAAGCCAAGTTTATTGATGTTGGCTTCGATCACCGCGGTACGACCGACCAAGACCGGGAAGGCCAGACCTTCATCGACTGCGATTTGTGCAGCACGCAACACGCGTTGATCTTCACCTTCCGCATAAGCAATACGTTTTGGTGCGCATTTGGCTTGGGCGAAAATCGGTTTCATCATAAACGCTGAGTTATAGACAAACTCAGACAGACGTTGACGATAGCTGGAGAAGTCTTGGATTGGACGTGTTGCCACACCGGAATCCATCGCTGCTTGTGCCACTGCAGGCGCAATTTCCAAGATCAAGCGTTGATCCAGTGGACGCGGGATCAAGTAGTCACGACCAAATGAAGCTGATTTTTCACCATAAGTCGCAGCGTCTGCTTCGACGTGCGCCATACGTGCAATCGCATGCACACAGGCGATTTTCATTTCTTCGTTAATGGTGGTTGCACCAACATCCAGTGCGCCACGGAAGATATAAGGGAAACACAATGCGTTGTTGACTTGGTTTGGATAGTCAGAACGACCGGTTGCCATGATCACATCAGGACGCACTTCGTGTGCATGTTCTGGCAAGATTTCAGGGTTCGGGTTGGCAAGGGCAAAGATGATTGGATCAGCGGCCATTTCTTTGACCATTTCTTTGGTCAAGATGCCTGCAGCAGAAAGACCCAAGAACATATCCGCGCCCGCCATGACTTCATGCAATTTGCTGGCACTGATGTCTTGCACATAGCGTTTTTTTGATTCGTCGAGGTTATCGCGCTGTGTTGTCAATAGACCGCGTGAATCCGCCACCACGATATTGGATTTGTTGACACCCAAGGCGCAGAGTAAATCCAAGCAAGACAGGGCAGCAGCACCGGCACCTGAGGCGACGATCTTGATGTCTTCGATTTTTTTACCGTTGATTTTAAGTGCGTTGAGTAATGCTGAACCGACGATAATCGAGGTGCCATGTTGGTCATCATGGAACACCGGAATATTCATGCGCTCACGTAACTTACGTTCGATATAGAAACATTCGGGTGCTTTGATGTCTTCGAGGTTGATCCCGCCGAAGGTTGGCTCTAGCGCTGCCACGATATCGACGATTTTGTCTGGATCATTTTCAGCAATTTCGATGTCAAATACATCGACACCGGCGAATTTTTTAAATAGAACCCCTTTGCCTTCCATGACCGGTTTAGAGGCAAGTGGCCCGATATTTCCTAATCCTAAAACGGCTGTACCATTACTGACTACTGCGACCAAGTTACCACGCGCCGTATACAGTGCGGCTTTAGACGGATCTTTTTCGATTTCTAAGCAGGGTGCGGCGACGCCTGGTGAATAGGCCAGGGCCAGGTCATGTTGATTGACCAGTTGTTTACTTGGTGTAACGCTAATTTTCCCCGGAGTTGGGAATTCATGGTAGTACAAGGCTTGCTGTTTTAATGATTGATCGTCCATCTGAATCTCGATTGTTACTGTAGACCAGCGAGGCTGGTAGGTTTTGGCTAAGTTTGCTCGAATATATCACTAGTCGAGCCATACCGACACTAATAAAACAAACTGCTTCATGATCAAACGTGCTGCGGTTTAATGTGATGAAGAAGAAAGATCAGCCCTATATTGGTTCAAGTACTGCGTAGTTTCAAGTGCGCTCAAGGGTTTAGAAAAATAAAATCCTTGTAAAACATCACATCCTTGTTGCTGTAGATAATCCACTTGGGCGCGGGTTTCGACGCCTTCGGCAATCAAAAGCATGCCCATGGCCTTGCCCATGGCGATGATTGCATCCACGATGGCACCATCTTTGTGGTGTCCAATTTTGGCGATAAAGGCCTTGTCAATCTTAAGCGTGCCAATCGGGAACTTACTCAGGTAGGCCAAAGAGGAGTAGCCAGTACCAAAATCGTCCAAGGAGATCGAGATGTTGCGTTGCTTAACTTGGTTAAGTAAATCAATCACATGCTCACTATGGTCCAGCAGTGAACCTTCGGTGAGTTCCAGTTCGAGATGTTGGCCAGTGACTTGGAATTGGGCCATGGCATTGTCGAGGTCGTTGAGTAATTGACCGCGGTGGATTTGCTGCGCCACGATGTTGACCGAGATCCGGATATCTTTAAATCCAAGTTCACGCCAGAGTTGGATTTGTCGACAGCTTTCAAAAATCACGAACTGGCCAATCTCGGAAATTAAACTGGTTTCTTCGGCCAAGGGAATAAAACGTTCTGGGGAGATGAGGCCACGCGTCGGATGTTGCCAACGGACCAAGGCCTCGAAACCAATGATATTTAAACTGTTGCTGCAAATTTGCGGCTGGTAGTAGACCAAAAGTTGCTGCTTTTTAATCGCATGTTGCAAGTCACGTTTCAACAAGACGCTGTCGTCAAACAGCGGTGTGGTGTCGGTGTTATAAAAACGAATGGTGTTGCCGCCCAAACGTTTGGCATCAAACAGTGCAAGCTCTGCATGGCTCATCAGGCTGTCGATTTGACGGCCATGTTCAGGATAGACCGCGATGCCGATCGAGACCGAGATACTGTGATCCTGTCCCTCGATTTGAAAGGGTTGCTCGAAGGCGTTTAATATGACGTGGGCTTTTTGATGAATCGACAGTTGATGGTTGCTGAGATTATAAATCACGGCAAAGTCATCATTATTTAAATAGGAAATTAATTTGGCATCTTTACAGCAGCTGCGTAAGCGATGTGCGACCTGTTTCAGTAATTGATCACCAGCATGATTATTTAAATATTCATTAAATAATCGGAATCGATCGATATTAAGGCGTATCAGTGCAAAATGTTTCAGCTGCGGATGGGTGTTGATATATTGATGCAGCTTTAAATGAAAATAAAAACGGTTGGGGAGATCAGTGAGTAAGTCGTAGTTTTCCAGGTAGTTGAGGCGTTGCTCTTGTTTTTTGCGATCAGTCAGATCGGTGGTGATACCGACATAGCTGACGATATTGTGTTTATCATCGCGAATGGCATTGATGTGTAGCCATAAACTTAACTTTTTACCACTGATAAACTCTTCTTGAACTTCGGAGTCATACTCACCCGTCAGTTTAAGTTGCTGAGAGATCACATGGTGCAGTTGTTGTACTGCAGGCGCATGATTGAGAGTGACGTCAAACAGATGTTTGCCCAACAGCTCTGCACGCTCAAAGCCAATCAACTGCGCATAATAGGGATTGAGGTCGATATAACATAAGTTGCTGTCGAGAACGAAAATCCCCTCAGCCACTTGATCAAAGACATTGGCCGCCAGCTTGAGCTGTTCCTGATCTTTCTTTTCTTTGTTGATATCACGGAAGATGCCCACCATCCGTTTCGGTTTACGGGTCTTGGGATCACGCGATACGATCTTGCCGATGTCTTGAATCCAATACCATTCCCCATTTCTCTTGATCCGATAGTTGACGGCAAAGCGATCGCTATTGCCACGCAAATGCTGGCGCAGCTGAAAACGATAGTTCTCTAGGTCGTCAGGATGGATCAGATATTCAATCTGGGGCGAGTGATGGCTAAAGTATTCAAAGTCTAAATCATGTCTGGCGGTTGAAATCTCAAGGCTTCTTTCTTCGATATTCCACAGCCAAGAGCTAATGCCGGCGGTTTCATGTGCAAAGGTCAGGTTGGCTTGGTGGTTCTCTAAACGGTCATTAATTTGTTCTATTTCTGAGACGCGTTCGCGAACTTTTTGTTCGAGGTGTTCGTTGTTGAGCAGGAGTTGTTGTCTGATTTCGAGTGATTTTTGCGCTTGTTCTTTGAGTTTTCTTTCCAAGACATTGGAGCTTTCTGCGTGGGCATAACTGCGTTGCAGCATGAAGTTGTTGCGATCATCCAGTGTATTCAGCCGTCGATGGATGTTAAAGGACAGAATCGCGCCGATAAAGATAATGATCAGCCAACTGTTGACCACCAGATTAAAAAACTCAGGCACATTATGTGGATAGAGATATTCGGCAAATATAAATGGCAGCGCAGAGGGGATAAAGATCAGCAAAAAATAGCGTAGGCGCTGAGTCAAATAGGTAAAGGCAATAATATAAATAATACTGACCGGCAGGATCGACAGCACCAATAGATGGATATGATTGATCGAGAGATTTTCAGCCGGTAAGTAGGCATAGATCACATAGGTACTGATGCCCAGTCCAACACCGACACTCAAACTCAGCAGCTGACAGCACAGATCCAGATGATAGGTATTGGTTTGCCGCATTCTGAGCAGATGTTGCAGCACCATCAGTCCAAGCGCACTGATGAGCAAGATCATCAAGCCAGTCATCACCAAGTGAGACGAAAATTGGTCAAAGCTGATGTGGTAGATCACAATATCGTAGGCGCAGGCAAACAGTACCCAAATCAGGAAGATTTGCATGTGACGAGCAGCGCGCTGAATATAGGATGTATTCACATCTTGATTGAGCAACTTATCCTGAACGTTCATCATTTTTTGTTGTACCTATCCCTATGATGATATTGGAATAAATTTTTGAAAACGGTGTTTGAATTTCCACAAAACCACGCATGACGGTTTGGTAAATTACTTGGAAATTTCGGCTAAAGCAATATTTATTTTGATTTACATCTCAAAATACACTTATTTGTTGAGAGAGTTGTGTATCAAGATTGAAAGCGCGACGACAGGCGCGGTTTCAGTACGGAGCACCCGTTCGCCGATACACCAGTTTTTAAAGCCGACCGCATTGGCTGATTCAATCTCTGCATCACTGAGTCCGCCCTCAGGTCCGATCAACAGTGCGATTTCAGTGCCTACTGCGTCCAAGACATTGTGTTGGGTTTTATTGGGTGCCAAAACTAAGCGACTTTCAGGCAGTTCGCTGGCCAGCCATTCGCTCAAGCTCAAAGGTGCCAAGACTTCAGGAATAATATTTAAACCGGATTGTTCACAGGCAGCAATGGCAATCGCTTGCCAATGATCAATTTTCTTTTGATCGCGTTCGTATTTTAAGCGCATTTCACAGCGTTCAGAGGTGAGGAGTTGAATTTGATAAACACCGAGCTCAGTGGCTTTTTGGATCGCATAATCCATACGGTCGCCTTTGCTCATCACCTGACCCAAGACACTACGAAAGGCCGGTGTACGGTTGTCACTGAGATGCGACTCAATCTGCACCATGGCAGTTTTTTTATTGATCTCGGTCAATGTGGCGTGGTATTCACCGCCTTGACCATTAAACAGCGTCGCATGATCACCCACTTGAGCGCGTAATACTTTTACCCAATGATGAAAAACCAACGCGGTGAGTTCTAACTGTGTGTCTACAGCTAAAGGGGCATCGATATAAAAACGGGGCATAACAGACTACTCAAACTCAAGTGGAACAACTGGTGAAAGAAACAACAACGCGCTGGGCATCCGCTTAGTTTAAGCCGAGGTCCAAGACCAACTGACGGGTTGGGTCGGTGTGGTTCATGCTGTAAAAATGCAAACTTGGTGCACCGCCAGCCAATAAACGTTCGCACATTTTTAGCACCACTTCATGACCAAAGGCTTGGATACTTAGTGCATCGTCGCCATAGGCATGCAGTTGCTTGCGAATCCAACGTGGAATCTCAGCCCCAGTGCCATCGGCAAAGCGGATTAAGTTGCTGGCATTGGTGATCGGCATAATCCCCGGTGCCACTGGAATATCCAGACCGGCTTTTTGAATGCGCTCAATAAAATAGAAGTACGCATCTGGATTAAAGAAAAACTGCGTGATCGCGGCATTGGCACCGGCATTGACCTTTTCCACAAAATGCTGGATGTCGACATCAAAGGATTCTGCTTGCGGGTGCATTTCGGGGTAGGCGGCCACTTCGATGTGGAAGTGATCCCCTGAGTGTTCACGGATAAAGCGCACCAAGTCCTGCGCATAGGGCAGTTCGCCTAAGCCGACTTGACCAGAGGGTAGGTCACCGCGTAGTGCCACGATCCGATTGATGCCGAGTGACTTATAGAGATCGAGCAACTCTGCGATACGGGCTTTGTCATCACCGATACAAGACAGATGCGGTGCGACCGGAATGGTTTGACCATTGCCATTAAAGTCATTAATCGCGGCCAAGGTACGTTCACGGGTTGAACCACCCGCCCCATAAGTAATCGAAAAAAATTCAGGTTGTAAAACTTTTAGTTCTTGATGCACCAGGCGGAGTTTTTCAGCGCCAGCGTCGGTTTTTGTTGGAAAAAACTCAAACGAAATCGGAACACGTTTTGTCATGTTGAGGTCCTTTTATTTTTTATGCTTTGATCTGAGATCTGATCGCGGGTGAGGCTTGGGGACATTGTTGTCCCAAGCCTCACCGGAATACTGCTACGCACTGAAAGGGTGTTCGATTTTCGATTGAAGCGATCTGCTTTACAACTCGTCATTTCGCTGTCGATATGAAATCGGACTTCAGTGCCTGATCAGGTAGGCTTGTACCGGGTCTTAGTATTTGTAGCTATCAGATTTAAATGGACCTTCAACAGCAACACCGAGGTAGTCTGCTTGTACTGTGGTCAACTGGGTGAGAACACCGCCAAAGCCTGAAACCATGGCTGCAGCAACTTCTTCATCCAGTTTTTTCGGTAACAATTCAACGCGGATGTTGGCTTTTTTCTGTTCTGGGCTAAGGTCTGCAAATTTCTCAGCAAACAAATGCATTTGACCCAAAACTTGGTTGGCAAATGAACCATCCATGATACGTGATGGGTGACCTGTGGCATTCCCCAAATTCACGAGACGACCTTCAGACAACAGGATCAGATAGTCTTGCTCACTTTCACTGCGATAGACTTGGTGAACTTGCGGTTTGACTTCAACCCACTTGTAACCACGTAAGTAGTTGGTGTCGATTTCAGTATCAAAGTGACCGATGTTACACACCACTGCACCCGCTTTAAGCGTATCAAGCATCGCCGCGTCACACACATGGTAGTTACCGGTGGTGGTCACGATCAAATCCGTGTTTTGTAGTAGCTCAAGATTGATATCTTCTTTCTTGCCAGTTTGTACGCCGTTTTTATACGGAGAAACAACTTCATAGCCATCCATGCAGGCTTGCATCGCGCAGATTGGGTCAACTTCAGTCACGCGTACAATCATGCCTTCTTGGCGCAGTGACTGTGCAGAACCTTTACCCACATCACCATAACCGATCACCAATGCACGACGGCCAGACAGCAACATATCGGTACCGCGTTTGATCGCGTCATTTAGCGAGTGGCGGCAGCCGTATTTGTTGTCGTTTTTAGATTTGGTTACCGAGTCATTGACGTTGATCGCTGGGACTTTGAGTGAACCGTCTTTCCACATTTCAAGCAGACGTTGTACGCCTGTGGTGGTTTCTTCGGTCACGCCGTGGATGTGGTCAAGTAAGTCTGCATATTTGTCATGAACCAATGAGGTTAAGTCACCCCCATCGTCCAAGATCATGTTGGCATCCCAAACTTTGCCATTGGCATTGATTTGTTGTTCGAGGCACCACATGTATTCTTCTTCAGTTTCGCCTTTCCAAGCAAAAACTGGAACACCACTAGCCGCAATCGCAGCAGCAGCATGGTCTTGAGTCGAGAAGATGTTACAAGAGGTCCAACGCACTTCAGCACCGAGTTCGATCAAGGTTTCGATCAAAACTGCAGTTTGAATGGTCATATGAATACAACCCAAAATCTTGGCACCAGCCAAAGGCTTTTGCTCAGCATAGCGACGGCGTAGACCCATCAATGCCGGCATTTCAGCTTCAGCGAGTTTGATTTCTTTACGGCCGTAATCAGCAAGGTTGATATCAGCAACTTTATAATCTGTAAATGCAGCGTTTACCGCGTTCATCGGGATCTCCTAAACCATTAATTTCATGTTGATCAGTCTGTTCGCGGATGCCGTTGTTGATCAACTGGGGAAGTTGATTCAGTGTCGAGCCTGGCAGCTTCGCATCGATCAGCACCTGTTTGGATCAACAGGTTTGATCCAAAATGCTTGGCTATGATGGGTGAAGTGTCGCAGCATCCCTCGACTAGGCGGCTATTGTACTTGGAAATTCATTGCGTTCCAATGCTATTTCTCAGTCAAACGCACAACTGCGCAGCGGCCATGCATGCATTCGAGTAAGTAGGCAAGAAAATGCGTTGTTTCTGACATTTAAAGCATCTGACATTTAAAGCGTCGAGGCGCAATGCTATGCTGCGCCCACACCGATTCAAATCTAGAGAGGGGCGTCTGCGTGAGTCAGATTTTCGAATTAGCATTAACTGTTGAAGCCAAACATATTGATGCTTTGGGTCATGTCAACAACGTGGTCTATGTGCAATGGATGCAAGATGTGGCGACTGCGCACATCGAGCAACTTGGCTTGGGACTACGTGAATATCTAGCGTTGAAACATGCCATGGTGGCGGTGGAGCATCAGATGCAATACCGCAAAGCCGCCTTTGAAGGCGATCAGTTGATCTTGCGCACCTGGTTAAGTGATCTGAACGCCCTATACTCATTCCGCGAATATGCCTTCTATCGACCAGCGGATGAAAGTCTACTGTTTACTGCAAAGACCAAATGGGCCTGTGTCGAAATCGACACTGGACGACCAAAACGTATGTCACCGACATTTACACAGGCTTATCAACCTCTCCGTGATGTAGAGCAAGCTTACCAGTTTTAGTCTTCAGTCTTTATCTTTAGTCTTTTGCTTGAACGTGGACGCGCTAAAGGTGTTAGAGCGTGAGAAGAGAAGAGGTCAATATGCAGAGTTATCAAACATTATCGGCGCAGGTTTATCAGTTGGATAAACCCATTGGCTGTAGTTTTGGCGATGTGGAATATTACGCAGCGCGATTAAGTGGTGTCGTCGGTAAGATCTTAGAGCCTGCGGTGGGGACAGGGCGCATCTTGATTCCCTTGTTGCAGCAAGGTTATGACATTCAAGGATTTGATTGTTCTGAGCCTATGCTAAAAATCTGTCAGCAGAATCTCAGTGACGCAGCTTTCGATCCGGAACGCGTCTATGCGGCGCAGTTAGAACGCTTTGTGACGGAACAACGCTATGCCGCGATTATCATTCCCACAGGTTCATTTTTGTTGTTGGATGATGAAGAGAAGGCGATCGCGGCATTGCAACAATGCTATCAAAGCTTGCTCACTGGTGGTCGATTGATCTTTGATATTTTCTTTCAGCACCAATTCAAAGTTGGTGATTCAGTGATCAAAACTTTTGATTGTGCGAATGATCAGTTTATTACGTTAAGCATGACATCTTCTGCAATTGATTATGTACGCCAGGTGACCACAACCCATCATCGCTATGATCTGTGGGATCAGAACGGTGGCTGTATTCAAAGTGAATTTGAGGTGTTTAAACTCAAGTGGTTTGGTTTGTCAGAACTAAAGCGTATTTTAATCGAGATTGGATTTCGTGATATTCAATTCTCTGCAGATTATCAACATTTAGCTCCAGTTCAGAATCAAAGCCAAGTTATTAGCGTTGAAGCCAGTAAATAGTCTTCTCCCGATTGGCGCGGGGTTAAAAAACCGCATCCCAAATGCCTTCTGTGGAAATGAGCGGGATTAAAATACCGCACCCCAACCGCTCTGCTTGGAAATGAGACGGGATAAAGGAGTGAAATTGCTGCAGAAGTGGACTATTTTTGCAAGGTCTATGTATTTTTAATCAGTGACTGCTTATACTGTGGCTCATCTTTGAAACATCCTTTTTTTCACGTCATGTATGCTGACAGTTGCGAGTCCATGATTGTGCACATATTTTTAGAGTAGTTTATGGCAGTAGCTAA
>JASLJB010000040.1 GCA_030152605.1 Acinetobacter sp.
CCGACCACGACTGCCGCAGTACCTTGAATATCATCGTTAAAGCAGCAGTACTGATCACGATATTTGTTGAGTAACGGCATGGCGTTATTTTGCGCGAAATCTTCAAACTGAATCAGCGCTTTGGGCCAGCGATGTTTGATGGCTTCAAAGATCTCATCGATAAAAGCGTAATATTCATCGCCATTGATGCGGGGTTGCGGCCAGCCCATATATAGCGGGTCATTCAGCAATTGTTGATTGTTGGTGCCGACATCAATGGTAATCGGTAGGGTATAGGCCGGGCTGATGCCACCACAGGCGGTATAAAGCGAGAGTTTCCCGATCGGAATGCCCATGCCGCCAATCCCTTGGTCACCTAAACCTAAGATACGTTCACCATCGGTGATCACAATCACTTTGACATTTTTACGATTTACGTTTTGTAGGATGTCTTGGATGTGCGCGCGATCTGGGTAAGAGATAAAGACCCCGCGATGACGGCGGTAGATATCGGAGAAACGCTGGCAGGCTTCACCGACAGTTGGGGTATAAATAATCGGCACCATTTCAGACAAGTGATTGCCGATCAGGTGATAAAACAAGGTTTCATTGGTGTCTTGGATATTACGCAAGTAAATATGTTTATTAATGTCTTCATTAAAATCAGTGAACTGCTGATAAGAACGTTGATGTTGTTCTTCGATCGTTTCGATGACCTGTGGGAGTAAACCATGCAAATTGAATTGAGAGCGTTCTTCTTCACTAAAGGCGGACCCTTTATTGAGGAGCGGTAGCTCAAGCAAGGTATAGCCTGCATACGGTGTGTAAAGCGGATATTGAGTTTTTTGATTTTGAGTTGTCATTTCCAATCTCGATATGTGGATAATGATGGATGAGTAAAGCCTTTTACCTCAAGTACTATTTGCATCTTTAACATATAAGCTTAAGCCTATTTTTTCACAATTTGATATTTATATAATTGATAACGAAAATAAGTCTATTTCAGCGGATGATAAGCCACCCAAGTACTTTGCTGATCCATCATGCTTTGACGACCACCAAGGTCAGTCTGCTTCAGGATTCGATTATCCTGCGCAAAAGCCTTAAGCTCAATGATATTGTTCAAATGCACTCACCTAAAGTCGTTTAAATTTGTTATATTTGCTGTTTTCTGCGACGTTTATTTTTCGATAGATTATGAATACGGCCATACAAGCAGCGCTTAATCATGCAGTGCAATCCCTTCAATCTGAAGGTGTCCTTCCAGCAGACTGGAATAACAAAAGTACTTTGACTCGAACCAAAGATCGAAGCCATGGTGACTTTGCCTCGAATATCGCCATGATTGGGGCAAAAGCTGCGGCGATGAAACCACGCGATTTAGCGGAGAAAGTGTTAAACGCACTGCCTACAGTCGCTGAAATCAGCAAAGCTGAAATCGCAGGTCCGGGATTTATTAACTTCTTTTTAAATGCCGATCAACGCTTTAGCGTACTCGAACAGATTCAGTCGCAGAAAGAACAGTTTGGATTTAGCCAAGCCAATGCGGCCAAAAAAGTACAAATCGAATTTGTCTCTGCCAACCCAACCTCAAGCCTACATGTGGGGCATGGACGTGGTGCTGCCTATGGTATGACCGTGGCCAACTTACTTGAAGCCACGGGTGCAACGGTTGAACGTGAATATTACGTCAATGACGCGGGTCGTCAGATGGACATTTTGGCCACATCAACCTATTTACGTTATTTACAATTGCTCGGCCTAGAGTTGGTCTTCCCGAAAAATGCCTATCAAGGCAACTATGTCAAAGAGATCGCGCAAAGCATCATTGACCAACAGGGCAATGCCTATCAACAAGACGTTGCTGCGGTCTATCAAGATGTGCCTGCAGATGTTGAATATGCAGATGAACTCGATGCAGATGGCAATAAAGTGGTCTTGTCTGGCGACAAAGAAAAACATATCGATGGTTTGATCTTCAATTCACAGCAGCTCTTGGGCGCTGGCTATCGCGTGTTTCACCAAGCGGCATTGACCGCGATCCTCGATGACATCAAAGATGATCTCGGTGAATTCTCGGTGAGCTTTGACCAATGGTTCAGTGAAGCAACCTTGGCAGAGAAAATCGACGAAGCCTTGGCGACGCTAGATCAACGTGGCTATCTATATGAAAAAGATGGCAACATCTGGTTTAAATCGACTGAATTTGGCGATGAAAAAGACCGTGTTGTTAAACGTCGTAATGGCCAAACTACTTATTTTGCATCGGATATTGCCTATCACCTCAACAAGCTACAACGTGGCTTTACTGATTTGATCGATATCTGGGGTTCAGATCACCATGGTTATATCGCGCGCGTCAAAGCGGCGATTGATGCCATGGGCTATGACTCTTCTAAACTGACCGTGTTGTTGGTGCAGTTTGTAAGTTTGTGGCGCGGTGGTGAAATGGTGCAAATGTCATCTCGTTCAGGCCAATACGTAACTTTGCGTGATTTGCGTAAAGAAGTCGGAAATGACGCGGCACGTTTTTATTATGTGATGCGTAAGTCTGAACAGCATATTGATTTTGACTTGGATTTGGCCGTATCTCAGAGCAAAGACAATGCCGTGTACTACATCCAATATGCGCATGCGCGTGTCAATCGTATGGTGAACAAAGCCGCTGAAAAGAATGTGCCGTTTAGTCGTGATACCTTAAATCAATATGATGCTTCATTGTTGACCTTGGACATGGAAACTGAAATTTTGGCCAAGCTTGCGGCTTATCCAGAAGTGGTGATCCGTGCTGCGAATAGCTATGAACCGCACCAAGTGGGTAATTACCTCAAAGAACTTGCAGCACTATTCCACGGTTGGTACAACTTGGATAATTTGAAAATTCTTAATGATCAGGAAATTGCAGTTTCTCAAGCACGTTTGTTGCTATCAATAAACGTACAACAAGTGTTGAAAAATGGTTTAACCTTATTGGGTGTCTCAGCACCGTTTGAGATGTAATTATTCAGCATTAATAGAGGGTTTCACGTGTTTGGAAAAACGCAGCGCGGCGTATCAGAGCGATCGACAAAACCAACTCAGCCTTTGCTACCTAAATGGCTCGGCATGTTGGTGGTGATTTTAATGCTACTCAGTGCTGCAGTTGCACTGATGCTTTGGAAACCGTGGGCGCCGGTACCGACCAAAACCAATGAGGTCACTTCTCAGCATTATCAAGAAGATACCAATAAAGACTATCGTTTTTATGAGTTACTTCCACAGCAACAAGTGACCCCAATTCCACAGCAGGCTGTGCCAGAAACCAATGTGCGTAGCCAGCCGATCATTGTCGAAGCCCCGGCTGCACCGGTGCAAGCGGCGCCGGAAACACTTGCTACAGAGGATGCACCCGCTGCTGTCGTAGCACCTGCCTATATCTTGCAGGTCAGAAGTTTTCCAGATCCAGATAGTGCCGATGCACGCCGTGCAGAGATTATCCTGAATGGTCTGTCTGCGGATGTGGTGAAAACTACTGAAAATGGCCAGACTTGGTATCGTGTGATTTCGGGTCCTTATGAAACACTCAATGCCGCCGTGGTCGCCCAGCAAACCCTGCAACATAGTGGGATCGACTCTATCGTGGTCAAACGTTAAAACCTATCGAGCAACATAAAAACGCATCCTGAGATGCGTTTTTTTATGTCTAACCGTCGAGTCAGTTCACCGCAATCTGCAGTGCAGTTCTGTGATGTCTACTGATGATTCGGATAGGCTTGGATAAACTGACGATAGGCAGAAGAGGCCTTGCCATCTTGATAAATATAGCGGCTGATGCTGCCTTTATCGGTGATGATGCGCATTGAAATCGCATCCGTACCCGTCAAATCAGCCATGATATTCACCGGCGTCAAAATGGTTGCGGTTGAGCGATAGTTGGCCAGAATAAACTGCTGTCGCGTGGCGTCAGTCGGTTTAAAGCTCTGTGTTTTTTGACCATTATCGAAAACAATCCGCTGAATATCGTAATAGGTGCTTGGATTGTCGAGAGAGATATCGACTTTTAATGTGCTTTTATCTTGCTCATTCCATTTCACTTTAACAACCGGACAGATCGAATTCGGTTCACAGATCAGCAAGCCACGTGTCGCATTCAGCTCAGTCGGGGGGGCTGTTGTACAGCCAGTCATCAGTACAGTACCGACGATTAAAAAGGAAAGTTTTTTCATACCATCTATTCCAAATCTTAAGTCACCAATGAGACATAATTCTCGTGGCCGTGATGCTGATCGCAATTACAATTACAATTAATTGTTAAATAATTAATGCTTGCCCAAAAATTTAAACGGTTGAGCCTCGACAAATGCGCTATTGGCTTTACCTGCAAAACTCTTGGCTTGATCAGGGCCAAGATCAAGTTTACGGGTTTTTCCATCATTAAAATTGATGTCTTTAAGATCCACCCAAAATACATTTGGAGAAACAGCAGACTCAAAGAAGTACAGTTTGCGCTTGTGATCAATCACCGTTCTCCAGCGCGTTGAAGAGATATTAGGCTCTTCTTCGGTGTTCATGCCATAGGGCACTGAAACGTTGCGAATCACACTAAAGACACTGGCCAAAGAGTGTTCAGCTGAGGCATCTTTGGGAATGGCATTGATATAAAACGAAGCGCGAGCAAAACGATCGGCTGCACGGTTGGTGCCCGGCAACATGGTGGTACCGCCAATTTTTTCCCAGTATGAATTGAGCGCCAATTGTTGGTCAAAAGTCGGCGAGTTGGTCATGACCTGGTATTTTTTACTGTGATGAATCACCGGTTTGCCGTTGATATATTCAATAATCGCACTATCACCACTACTGTCTGAAATCGACAAATGCAAGGTGGCGAGACGTTTTTCACCCGGTACTTGATCCGTGACCAAGGTAAATGGATCTTTTTCTAAGGCTGCAACGGCTTCATTGACGGTGGCGAAATTGTCGAGTACATATTGCGCCCATAACGAAATACTCAGCGTCGGTTTTTTACTTTTTTCAACTTCAGGATATTCAGATTCGACTAACCAAAGTAAATTGGCCACCAGTCCTTTTTCATTGACCCCATCGGTACTGGAAATATCATATCCCGAGGCGATGACGCTGCCGTATTTAGAGGTCCATTGAATTGAATGGGGACCTGCAAGACCATTACGGGCGACTTTATTCGGGAAGATCCATAGGTTGGTGCCAATATCACTTTTCCAATCCATTGATCGTGCTGTAATCACATCATTTTTACCGATAAACACCGCACGCGTGCAGGCATCGGCGACACTGGCAAACAGTAAACTGGATGCAATAATGCTCATGCTTAAAACTTTTTTCATAAGTACCACCTCTATAAGATTGGAAGGCTGACGCCGATTACTGGACCATGTTGCTTGATATCCCAGTGAAAGTTATTGGTATGATGATTTTGTTCAAAGTATCGGTAACCCACTCTAAAATTGACTGGGCGACCAAAAAATGCGTGACGATAACCGAGATAAGTTTGTGCAGAACGGGTATCTTCCACGCCAAAGCTCATTTCCGCGGCTAAGTTCCACGCTGAGTCGAAGTTATATTTAAAGCGACTGCCCCAAAAAAATTCGTTCCATGCCGCAGAGGTTTCAGGGCTGTGATTCAGAGCTGAAAGTGTGGCATCGACTTCTGTACGATGTACCCCGATGGTCGGTTCGACGATGAAGCGTGCGCGTGACGTTTTTTCGCCTGAGGACTTATTTTGAATTTTGCTTTCAGAGACATAAGCTTGGTAGTAGAGTCCAAAGCTGGTTTGCTCTAAGGAGGTCTTCAGCGCCACTGGCACGCTGTAGACCTGTTGTGCGGCACTGGTTTT
The DNA here is from genome assembly GCA_030152605.1 of Acinetobacter sp. GTDB lineage: Bacteria > Pseudomonadota > Gammaproteobacteria > Pseudomonadales > Moraxellaceae > Acinetobacter. The sequence goes on from JASLJB010000040.1 coordinate 5,831, forward strand.
GATCAGTTTGTTATCGACATAGGCACCCCAAAGCCCTTTGTTGAAGTCGAGATGCAACATATAAGAGTCGTCTAATTCTTTTACGGTGTCTTTAAAGGGTTGATTAACATCGTAACCAATCTGCCCCTTGCTCAGCGTGCCATCGACGTCAGCGGCAAAGACATACAGATTAAGGTTCAACTTTGCTGGGCCTTCCCAAGTGTCACTGAAACTATTTGCAGAGGCCGCTGTGGCGAGGGCTAAAATCGGGAAGAAACACAACAAAGAAGACTTCATAAAAATTCCAATACTTTAAGTCATTTATGCGATAATTTTTTTGGTCTTTATTTGCAAAATCAACACACTCGTGTCAAAGCCGCGCTGTATAAACAACAGATACCCCGATATTTGAGCATTCAAATGCTGCGCTCAAAAATAAACTTTGACGGGCTTAAATTGCAAAACACGACACTACGACCAGCTCACATTTTCCGTAGGATAAGCCGTATGTGATCGCAGCTACTATAGCATTGCACTTAATTGATCACATCAAATTATGTAATATTTCAGCAAAAAAATTGCCGATTTGAGCTCAACGATTCTTGCGAAGAACTGAATGATGTGAGGCACTTAGACCGAGGGTGTTGTAGATTTGGAGCAGGGCACAACTTTATCTGGCATACAGCGACTGGTTTTTGTCGAGACAAGAAAAACCCCGATATACATCGGGGGCTTGGAAAGTTAACGTTCTCGGAGTGCTTCTTTGGCTTTATTAAACGGTTTCAGCAGGTAGTCGAGAATGGTTTTTTGACCGGTGCGAATATCCACCGTCGCCACCATACCTGGCGTGATATTAAAAGCCGTACCATCCTTATTAAATAACTTGTCAGCATCGGTGCGGATATAGACCCGATAGTAAAATTGATCTTGCTTGACTTCATCGCGCAAGGTGTCAGGTGAGATCACGGTGACATTGCCTTTGAGGCCGCCATAAATCGAATAATCATAGGCGGTGACTTTGACCAAGGCTTCTTGGCCGGGATGAATAAAGGCAATGTCACGCGGTGAAATACGTGCTTCGATCAATAACTTCTCATCCAATGGCACGATGGTCATCAACTTGCCGTTTTGTGGAATCACTCCACCTAAGGTGGTGACGGTGATTTCTTTGACCACACCACGCACCGGCGCTTTAAATACTGCACGGCTCAAAGTGTCGTTTCGACCTTTCATGATTTGTTGTTGGGTTTCGATATCGGTATTGGCCTTGGACAGTTCCTCGCGTGCTTGCACATAATACTGGTTGCGGATATCGCTCATTTTATTTTGCAGTTCGTTGGCTTGACGCTTTAAGCGAAGTACCTCAACTTCACTGGCCGCACCTTTGGCCACCAATGGCTCCGTCATTCTCAGCTCTTGCTGCACCAAAGCTAAGGCCTGTTTTAAGCCTGCAATCGATTCGTCTAGATTGGCACGTCTTGAATGGTATAAAGCGGTTTCTTCATTGACCAACGCCGGTTCTAACTTGAC
>JASLJB010000049.1 GCA_030152605.1 Acinetobacter sp.
AATGGATTGAGTGCGTCGAATGCGAATATAGCGAAAACCGCCCGACCTTTGCCGACTTACCCGTACAGGATCAGGTCGCTGATGATGTTGGGGTGATTCAGTTTAAGCCGCGTTCGCCGCACTCAGCCTAAATGCAATCCATCGAATTAAGATCTATATACACTGCCAGCCTGATACAGCACTGATGCAATATCTTGTTCTGTCTGTAGATTTAGATCTCCCGGCCTGAGGTATCTGATGGGACAAGATTTTCAGCATGGCTATGCCGACTACCCCATCTATGCATTTTCCAAGAACTACCCGCATGCGCATGTGGAAGCATGGCATTGTCATGAACGTATTCAGCTGATTCACACCCTGTCCGGGGTGTTGCGCGTCCAAACTGAAGAAGGGATTTGGATTTGTCCACCCGGCCGTGGCGTTTGGATTCCGGCACAAAAACAACATGCCTTACAGATCAGCGGTCAAGCCAAAGTTCGTGGCGTACTGATCGCGCCATTCAGTCGTGCCGACTTGACCGATCAGTGTCTGGTGGTCAGTATTTCCCCACTTCTCAGTGCTTTAATGAATGCGGCAATGCAGATCAAAAGCATGGTGTTGCCACATAGTCGCGATGAACGTTTGCTTGAGTTGATCTTAGATGAAGTGCGTTGGCTGCCCAGCCTGCCCTTTAATTTGCCTGAACCGCAGACACCAAGTCTGGTGCAATTTTGCCAACATCTGCGTGAGCATTTACACCAATCTTGGCCACTTGAATATGCTGCGGCCCAATTGCATATGAGCAGCAAAACTTTGGCACGCTATTTTCAAAAAGAAACCGGGATGAGTTTTGCCCAATGGCTACGTCAGGCCAAGTTAATGCAAGCCATGACCGAACTCGCCTTAAACAAACCCATTTTAAGCATCGCACTGGATTTGGGGTATGACAGTCCAAGCGCATTTAGCGCCATGTTTAAACGTGAAATGGCAATGACCCCGAGTGAATATATGGCGCAGTTTGAACAGCCGTTCAGTCATGAGTAAATAATCACTTAGCCCACGCTTGTCTATCTCTCAATCAATCGCAGCTGTGTCCATTTCTCAATATAACTTGGCAGATACACGGGCGCCTACTTCCGACACCACCTGCATAATCTTCATAGAAAACCACTATGGAGTTGCTCATGATTTGTAATCCAGCAGAAAAATATCGACGCTTCCATGCAATTGAATTGCCTGATCGTACTTGGCCCAATCGTCAAATCACCCAAGCACCGCGTTGGTCATCCACAGATTTACGCGATGGCAATCAATCCTTGGCCAATCCGATGGATCACGCCCGAAAATTTAAATTTTTCCAACTTTTATTGAGCTGTGGGTTTAAAGAAATCGAAGTCGCCTTCCCTGCAGCCTCACAAACAGATTTTGATTTTGTGCGATTCCTGATTGAAAAGCAGCACATCCCCGATGATGTCAACATTCAAGTCATGACCCAAGCTCGAACCGATCTGATCCTGAAAACCTTTGAGGCCTTAAAAGGCGCCAAGCAAGCCACCATTCATGTCTACAATGCCACGGCTGAAGTATTTCGCCGTGTGGTGTTTGACATGACTAAAGCCCAAGTGATTGCACTTGCGGTCTCAGCAGCACAACAGATCCGTGCGTGCTGCGACAAACAATCTGAAACGGCATGGACCTTTGAATATTCACCTGAAACTTTTTGCTTCACCGAAGCTGAATTTGCCTTAGAAGTCTGTGAAGCGGTTGCGGCGGTATGGCAGCCGAGTGCAACACGCCGCATGATTATCAACCTCCCAACCACAGTCGAAGTCTGTACCCCGAATGTCTTTGCCGATCAGATTGAGTGGTTTTGTCGCCATTTCTCTAAGCGTCAAGATGTATGTATCAGTGTGCATCCTCACAATGATCGCGGCACAGGTGTTGCCACTGCAGAATTGGCATTATTGGCCGGTGCTGATCGTATTGAAGGATGTTTATTTGGTAATGGTGAACGTACCGGTAATGTCGATCTGGTCAATTTGGCTTTAAATCTTTATAGCCAAGGGGTCGACCCTCAGCTTGATTTTAGTCAAATTCGGCAGGTGGCTGAGATTGTGAGCGAATGCAATCAACTCCCCATCCACCCACGCCATCCTTATGCGGGTGAATTGGTTTTTACTGCATTTTCAGGTAGCCACCAAGATGCGATCAAAAAAGGCTTTGCCGCACGTAATACTCAACAGCACAGCTACTGGGAAGTGCCGTATTTGCCCATTGATCCGCGCGATCTCAGTTGTAGTTATGAAGCCGTCATTCGAGTGAATAGTCAGTCTGGTAAAAGTGGTGCGGCGTGGATATTACAACAAAATCATGGTATCGAATTACCACCCGCCTTACAACGTGATTTTAGCCAAGTGCTACAAATCCTATCTGATCAAAGCAGTCAGGAGCTTAGTCCCCATCAAATTTGGCAGACTTTTTGTCAACACTACGGCATCACCCAACAACACCTCAACTTATGCAGCTATCGCGTTGAGCAACCCAACACTGAGCAAACTCAAGTTCAACTCAGCATCGAGCAGGATACAGTTCAGATTCATCTTGATGGTGCTGGCAATGGCATCCTGTCCGCGAGTTTGAACGCGCTTACTCACCTTGCCCCAAGTGTATTACAGATCATCGACTATCAAGAACATAGCCTCGGTCATTCTAGCCACAGCCGCTCGATTTGCTTTGTGCAACTCCAAGACGAAATGGGAAAGCAGGCTTGGGGCGTTGCGATCGATCCAGATATTGCACGTGCTTCGATCAAAGCCTTGCTGCACAGTCTGTTGGCTTTTCTGCCGCAAAATAAGCTGCGAGATCATATCGAAGTTGTTTAAAGCCCAAGCAACTTTGCTAGACTGGTCTGAATCGCCAATTAACAATAAAATCAAAATGACCACATCCTCCCCTGCCAATCGCCAGCTCATGACTGCGATTGGCCTGCTGTTGATTTCCGCACTCCTGTTCTCGGTGATGGGCGTGTGTGTGCGTTATGCCTCACACAGTGTCGACAATGCCACGATCGTATTCTTCCGTAATATCTTTGGCTTGCTGATCTTCCTGCCGTTACTGTTCAGTAAGGGCCTTGGATTTTTTAAAACACAGAAACTCTGGATGCATACTTGGCGATCCGTGGTCGGTCTGATGGCGATGTATGGTTTCTTCTATGCAATCGCACATCTAAAACTCTCCAACGCCATGGTGTTTACCTATTCTTCACCAGTGTTTATCCCCTTGATCGCATGGTTATTTCTTAAAGAGAAAATCACAGCGCCCATGCTGATCGCCGCCGCCGTGGGTTTGGTCGGGGTACTTTTCGTCGCCAAACCAGATCAGGGCGTGTTTAATCTGATTTCTGCGGTGGGATTAGGGGCCAGTTTCTTGGCGGCCAT
>JASLJB010000329.1 GCA_030152605.1 Acinetobacter sp.
AACCATGAAATGCTTCACACATTTTCATAGAAGCAACTCATTGTATTATACGAAGAATTTAATGTTATGTATAAATAATCTTTAATTAGTTGGCAATATATTTGCTGGATTGATAGGTTTACCATCTAATCTAACTTGAAATTCGAGCATGACACGATTAGTTCCAGTTGAGCCCATCTCAGCAATCTTCTTGCCCGCAGTGACGTTTTCACCACTTTTCACCAGCATTCTGCTGTTGTGTGCATAAGCGGTGATATACCCCCCCACGTGTTTAACCAAGACCAAGTTGCCGTATTCTTTCAATCCATCTGCGGCATAAACCACTTGACCATTGGCTGCAGCATAGACAGGGTCGCCCACGTTGCCGCCATAACGAATCCCTTTCACATTGTTCGCCAAGTTAAATTGGTCGATCACAGGCCCTTGACTTGGTTTGACCCAGCCTAAACCACTATTGTTGACGGGTGTTACCGGCACATTGGCAGGACGATTGACCGGCACAGTCGGCTGTACATTGACTGGTGCAGTCGCAGTTTGGTTATTCGGCAGCTTCACCGTTTGTCGTTGGATCTGCGTATCGGCAGTATTCAAAGGACGTGTGGTTGGGGCATTGGCACGGTATTGATTACCTGAGCGTTTTAGACGGATCGATTGATCGACATAAATGCGATATGGCGCGGCAATATTGTTCATTTCAGCGACACTGATATAGTTCAGTCCATAGCGATTCGCGATCCCACTCAGGGTGTCACCTGAACGAACAGTGTAAAATTCAGGTGCATTTGCATAACGCGCAGTGTTGTTCACCTGAGGTTTTGATGCACATCCTGTCATCACCAATGCGGTCGTCACAACAGTGGATAATAGTATGCTATTCATCCAAACCTTAGGTCGGCCAAAAACATGCTGCGTTCGAGCCAAAAGCATGGGGTTCCCCTCTTGATCTTAAATTTAGTCAAAGTTGACTAAGATTAGCAAAATTGTTTTATATTTCCCTTTTTTATGTTGCTTTTTCACAAACTTATAACATTTGAGTGCTTTCAAGCTTGCTGAAGTTTGCAACACAAACTTGGTTAACGTGCATTAAGCTGTTGTTGTAACGCATCTAAAACGGTGTAGTTGGTGGCATCCATCTGAATCGGTGTGATGCTGACATAGCCATTCGCCACCGCAAAGAAATCAGATTGGACATTATGCGCATTCTTTTTCGGCTCAGTCACCGCCTCTCCAGCCAAACCGATCCAATACACTTGACGTCCACGCGGATCGACATGACTACTGATCGGCTTGGACTGTAAACGTCGGCCTTGATAAGTCAGTTGCACACCTTGAATCTGTTCCACATCGGGGATATTGATATTAAAAATATGTCGTGCTGGGAGTATCGGTAGGCCTTGGGCGATAAAGTCATGCACCCACTGTGCCGCTTGGGCATAGTCCTCGGCACGGTCATAGTTACGCACATTGGCACCGGCCAAAGACACCGCGATCGCAGCATGCTTCATCAAACGCCCCTCAAAGGCTGCACCGATGGTCCCTGAGTACAGCACATCATCCCCGAGGTTGGCACCGCTGTTGATCCCGCTGACCACCAAGTCAAACTCAAAATCAAACATGCCATTCATCGACAGATAAACACAGTCGGCTGGGGTGCCATTTACCGCCCAAACATCGGGAGAAATTTGAATCGGTCGCAGTGGACGATCGAGGGTCAAGGCACTGGAATAGCCACTGCGTTCACTTTCAGGTGCCACCACCACCACCCGACCTAGCGGTTTAAGCGCCTGTGCTAAGGCTTGAATTCCTGGGGCAAATACGCCATCGTCATTGGCGACTAATATGTTCACGTCTATTTCTCTCTCGGTCGATCTGGAGGGTGATGCGCTGTTTTGCAGTCACGGTTCACTCAAGATTCATTAAAAACCAACAATACAGTGCATTGAAAATGAAGAATATTTAGGTGAATTCCTACATCAACGATACACTTTGCCTGTTTTAATCAGTCTAGAATTGTCTAGTCTATGCAAATCATTTAGTTAAGTCAGGCTTTATTTATGATGTCTTTAAAAACTCTCGCACCAAAACTCAATGCCCTTCTCGGAATGGCACTCGTCTGCGGCTCAAGCCTTGCGCTGACGACTGCACATGCAGCGAATGACAAAAACAAAAGCAATGATGAAAACATCGAAGTCACCCAGCAACACGTCACCCAGGAAGAACTGGCTGCAATCTATGTACTTTCAGAGGTTTGCCCAAAGCTACTCGACAAAGGACAAGACTTTAATCAAGGCTATAACAACCTACTCAAAGACTATATGCCGGGCGTTCAAAACCCAAGTAGCAGCCTCAAAGCACTCAGTAAAGAGAAAGCTTTTCAGCCGATCTTGAAAGAAGCGCGTAGCGATGCCAAAAAAGCCGGCGACAAAGCCAACCTTGGGGTATGCCAAGACGTTGTAAATTATCAACCATATAAATGAGTTAGTTACAATATATAAGCAATATGCCGGCCTCTCCCGTAGAAGTCGGCTTGGCTTTACCCTAAAATGCTAGGCTTGTTATTACGCTCACATAAGATATTGGAATTAACTAGAATGATTCAAAAATGTGCCATTGCTGCAGCCCTTGTCATCCCGAGCTTTAGCTTTGCAGCAACCGTCTTAACCAATCCACCAGAATTGAGTAATAAATCATACGTTTTAATGGACTATGAGACGGGGCAAATCCTTGCTGCTAAAAACGAAAATGAAAAGCTTGCACCTGCATCGATGACCAAAATGATGACCAGCTACATCATTGAACAAAAGCTGCTCAAAGGTGAGCTCACCGAAGCTGAAAAAGTGCGTATGAATGAATCGGCATGGTGCCGTGGAAGCAGTACTGAATCATGTATGTATGTCCCGTTGAACGGCACAGCCACCGTACTCGAGATGCTACGCGGGATTATTATCCAATCTGGTAATGATGCCTCTAAAGCCATGGCGGAGCATATCTCAGGCAACGAAGGTGCATTTGCCTATAGCATGAACCAAGAAGCTAAACGTATCGGCATGAGCAATACCCACTTTATTAACTCAACCGGTATGCCGGCTGAGGGGCATTTCTCTACTGCCAAAGATATGGCGTTGCTCGCCAAACATATTATCCATGATAGTTCGAAGTACTACCCGATCTATTCTGAAAAAGAATTTGCTTTTAACGGCATCAAACAAGGCAACCGTAATGCCTTGTTATATACCGATCCAAGTGTGGATGGTCTAAAAACAGGACACACCAATGAAGCCGGTTACTGCCTCACCACGTCAGCAAAACGTGGTCCGATGCGTCTGATCTCGGTGATCTTTGGTGCACCCACCATTCAAGCCCGTGCCACGCAAACCCGTGAACTCTTGGCTTGGGGCTACTCAAACTTTGAAACTGTTGCGGTTCACCCTGCAAATCAAGTCTTGGCCAGCTCTAAAGTGTGGTTCGGTACTGAAGATCAAGTCAAAGTCGGTTTGGCTGAAGGCTTTAACGTGACTCTACCCCGCGGTCAAGGCAATGGCATCAAAACCCAAATGTCAGTACAACCAAACTTGAACGCACCACTCAAGCAAGGCCAAGTGGTCGGTAAATTGACGGCAACCTTAGATGGTAAAGTCATCGCTGAAAAACCATTGGTCGCACTCGAAGCGGTTGAAGAAGCTGGTTTCTTCTCACGTATGATCGACCATATCAAACAGTTCTTTAGCAACTTGTTCTAAGCAACTTGCTGAGTCTAAACGCTGGATCAGCGCTCAGTGCCCTGTATAGGCCGTGCGCTGCGACATACGACTCGACACTTCAGCATTCATATCCTTGATATGAATGCTTTTTCATTTCTGTCATGTGCTATTTGATATACCCAAGGATTAAACATGAAAAAAAATATCCGTGCCTATATGCAGCAGCAACCCAATATTGATGCCAGTTGCTATATCGATGAACTGAGTGTGATCATCGGCCAAGTCACTCTGGCTGAAAACGTGTCTGTGTGGCCTTTTGCGGTGATCCGTGGTGATGTGAATAGCATCGAGATCGGCGCCAATAGCAATGTTCAAGATCACTGCATGTTGCATGTCAGCCATAAAAATGACAATAAGCCAAATGGCTCACCGATGCGTATCGGTGAAGATGTCACCGTTGGCCATCATGTCACTTTACATGGCTGCCAAATCGGCAATCGCGTCTTGATCGGGATCAACACAGTGGTCTTAGATGATGTGATCATTGAAGATGATGTCATGATTGGTGCCGGGAGCTTGGTTCCACCACGTAAGCGTTTAGAAAGTGGTTATTTATATGTCGGCAGTCCAGTCAAGCGTATTCGCCCATTGACCGCAGAAGAAATCGCCTTTTTACCTTATTCAGCACGGCACTATGTCAAAGTCGCAGCGCAACATCAGCAAAGTTGATGTGAGAAGCGTAGCCAAAAACCATGAAATTTTGTAGAATACGTTTTTTATCCCCGGGTGCTGCTATATGACCGCTTGGACAGCGCATGTCACGGTTGCCACCGTGGTCGAACGTGATGGCAAATTTCTTTTTGTCGAAGAACAAGGTGAAGGCGTCACCCATAGCGTCTTCAATCAACCCGCCGGTCATGTCGAGGCTGCGGAAACGCTGATCGAGGCCGCCATTCGGGAAACCCACGAAGAAACCGGTTATCAGGTCAAGATCACGGCATTTATGGGGATCTATAGCTATACCCCGCCAATGTTTCCAGACCGCACTTATTATCGTTTTTGCTTTTATGG
>JASLJB010000359.1 GCA_030152605.1 Acinetobacter sp.
CCATAACCTGATCGGTGCAGGCGGTCAAGCGGGTCAAAATGATGCTGCCAATCTATTAAAACCGGCACTGGCGCGTGGCGAGCTTCGCACCATCGCAGCCACCACTTGGGCCGAATATAAACAATATTTTGAAAAAGATGCTGCGCTGAGTCGACGCTTTCAGGTGGTCAAAGTCGAAGCACCCACACCGGCTGTAGCGATCGAAATGCTCAGAGCCATGCTCCCCGTCATGATGCAACATTTTGATTTACATATTGATGATGAGGCCATCGTCAGTGCAGTACAGGGTTCTGAGCGTTATATCACGGCGCGTCAACTGCCGGATAAAGCCATTAGCGTGCTGGATACCGCGGCAGCACGTGTGGCATTGTCCCAAAATGCTCAACCGGTCAGGCTCGATCAACTTCAGGCTCAGCACAATAATCTGCAACTCGAATATCAACTCATTCAGCAAGAACACCAACAACATCCCATCCATCAACAACGATTGCTGGATTTAAAACACAAGCTGGATCAAATCAGCCAACAGATCAAAGTAACCACCCAGCGTTGGCAGCAAGAACTGGAACTGGTCAAACAGATAAAACAACTGCAAACCCAAGTCAGCAGCAACGATCCTGAGCTGGCACTCAGTTCGCCCGACACACTCAACAGCCCCACTGCGCTGAGCCGTCTTAAAGCCGAACTGAGCCAACTGCAAGGCCAAGATCCCTTGGTACATGCACAGGTCAACAGCCAGATCGTCAATCAAATCATTTCGGATTGGACTGGGATTCCCATCGGGAAAATGCGCAGCGAGCGCATCCCACAATTGCTTAATTTGCAGCAAAGACTTGCGGATCGGGTCATGGGTCAAGACGCGGCACTGAGCCAATTGGTGCAAGGCATCACGATCGCCAAAGCCAAGCTCGAAGATCCATCCAAACCACAAGGGGTATTTTTATTACTCGGTCCAAGTGGCGTCGGCAAAACCGAGACCGCATTGGCCTTGGCGGATGAACTCTATGGTGGGCAATCGCACCTGATCAGCATTAACATGTCGGAATACCAAGAGGCACATACAGTGTCCTCGCTCAAAGGTGCGCCACCCGGATATGTCGGCTACGGTCAAGGCGGTGTGCTTACAGAGGCGGTGCGCCGCAATCCTTATAGCGTGGTGCTACTCGATGAAATCGAAAAAGCCCATCGCGATGTGCATGAGCTGTTTTATCAAGTCTTTGACAAAGGCACGCTTGAGGATGGTGAGGGTCGCATCATTGATTTTAAAAACACCACCATTCTGCTGACCTCGAATATTGGTTCTGGTGCCATTATGCAGGCCTGCCTCAATCAGCCGCTCAGCGATTGGCCCAGCATGCAAGCCTTATTGGATTTAATCAAACCGCATTTATATCAAAATTTTAAACCTGCGTTTCTGGGCAGAATGCGGGTGGTGCCCTACTATCCGCTACACGATGAACTGTTAGAACGCATCATCGAACACAAACTCAATCTGATCCGCACACGACTCGACACCCAATATGGCATCGCGCTTGACTATGCGCCGGCACTGGTGGCGCTCTTGCTTGATCGCTGTACCGAGGTGGATAGTGGTGCACGCAATATTGAACATATTTTAAATGCCAGTGTTCTGCCTGAACTGGCCACGCGGATCTTAGTCGCACTGAGTGAGCAGAATTTACCGCAAAAAATCTACATTGATATCGATATCGATCAGGATCAGATCTGCTATCAGTTGCAGCCGCAGCCAAGCACAGACAATCAGCCGGCGTCTAAGACCAAGAGCAAAAACAAAGCCAAAAACAACGTCAAAAGCAACGTCAAAAGCAACGTCAAAAGCAACGTCAAAAGCAACGTCAAAAATAACATCAAAAACAGCGTCTAAATAGAAGAGTAAGCACGGATGAATATAGACCTACAAAGCCTGTTGGCACCCATTTCCGCAACACAGCGCTGTGGTGAAGACTTGACCTTTTCCAATGCTTTTCATGAGATCAAAAAAGCGCAAACCCATGATGATCCCTTACTCGATCAAGGCGATTGGGTGCTGACGCCCAAGCAAGCCGATTGGTCTTTTGTGGCGCAGCGTTCAGTCGAACTGCTGAGCCAACACAGCAAAGATATTCGTCTCATGTCATGGCTGATCGAGGCGTGGTCACATCTATTCGGTTTCGAGGGTATGGCTCACGGGCTCAACATCAGCCAACAACTCTTGGCTGAATATTGGCACGATCTGCATCCTCAGATTGAAGAGGATGATTTGGATCAGCGTCTTGGTTTATTGCAAGGCATGCTCAATCAATTGCCCAATCTGATCAAACAGGTGCCGCTCAACCCACAATATCCCAACGCCACCCTGTTGGACTATGAAAATTTACTCCATCAGCAACATCAGCGCCGCAAACATGGCGATGAACATGATATTGCAGATTTGACCATCGTGATCGAACAGGCCGAGCAACGCATTGTCCAATTGGCGCTGACGCAACGACAGCAGCAGTATCAGCATTTTTTAACTATTTTGGCGCAGTGGCAGCGACTGAAACAGGTCTTAGCGCAGTGGATGCAACAGGATGCGCCGCGCTTTGCTCAGATCGATGCGATGCTTGAACAGATTGATCGCCATTTAAAAAAACTCTATCAAGTTGAGCGCTGGCCCAGCGGTGCCGCACCCAACGCCCTCGATCCTGACACGGCGATGCAACAGCGTTTGATGGCGGCATTTAATCAACGCGAGCCATCGGCACTCACCACGGATTCAGTGCCGAGTTTTGCACAACACCCCAATTCACGCCCCGCGACGGATGCAGATTCTCCAACACCTGCAAATCTCAATGCCAATTCAGCCCACGCTACAGCTGCAACGACAGGCGCCGTATCTGATCGATTCGCAACTCAGCCGATCTCCGCGCATGCGACTGATCGGTCCAGTGCGTCTGCATCACAGCGATTACAGACCCTTGCGCAAACCACGCTGCACAGCACCGCGGATGGTGTGCAGCCACTTGAGCGGACTGCGTATCCGGGCATCCACAGCCGTGAACAAGCACTCGATGTACTGCAACAGATCGCCGAGTATTTCAAACACAATGAACCGCATAGCCCTGTGAGTTATGTACTGCAAAAAGCCATCCACTGGAGTCAACTACCACTGCATGAGTGGTTGGCGCAGGTGATTAAGCAGGATCAATCTCTGGCCGAAGTCCGTGAAATATTGGGCGTTGCTCGCGACAGTAGCGAAACTCACTCCTAAACCCTTGAAAACAACATTTGACTGAATACTTCAATCGATACCCGATCAACAGCGTGGTGACCCATTATGTCTAAAGCAGAAAAAATCTTGTGGGGCGAAGGCTTATTTTTACGCCCACAACACTTCCAACTCCAAGATCTTTACCATGAGCAACGGCTTAACCAGACGCTGCATGCCTGTCTGCCTTTTGCTTATGGGATTCAACAACTCAAAATAGATGAGTCGCAACTTGGCGCGCAGATCTTGGCGCTCGAACAGGTGCAGATGATTTGGCAGGATGGTGAAATCTATGCCGCACCCAGCCAAGACCTCTTGCCTGAACCGATTCAACTCGATCCACTCAATATCCGTGCTGAGATGCAGGTGTATTTGGCGTTGCCCAACTTACAAGCCAATAAGCAAAATGTCGCGCATGATGACACGGCGCAGTCTGGGCGTTATCACAGCTTTTTACATGAAAGTCATGACCTATTTACCGATGCCCCAGCGGCTGAGATCACACTACTCAGACGGCGTGCGGCATTAAAACTGTTAGAACCACAGATCGAGCCACAACAAGACTTGGATGGCTATCACTATATCGCGATCGCCAAAATCAAAAGACAACATGCGGGCCAGTTTGAGCTTGATCCGCACTTTATCCCACCCATCTTGCATATTCATGCCAGTGATCGCTTGATGAACAATCTCAAACACACCCTGAATGTCATCCAAGCCAAGATCAAAACCATCCAATCCAATAACCGTGAAAATGAACAAAAAATCATTGAGTTCCGCTCCGGTGATATCGTGTCTTTTTGGCTGGTCAATGCGCTTAACACCGCCTATGCCAGCTTGAATCATCTATATCAGCATGCACAGATTCACCCTGAACGTTTGTTTTTTGAATTGCTGCGTTTAAGCGGTTCATTACTGACCTTCTCAACCGCTTATCAGGTCGAACATCTGCCGCAATATCAACATCTCGACTTAGAACACAGCTTTAGTCAATTGGATCGGATCTTACGCGAACTGTTGGATACCATTATTTCCAATCGCTATATCAGCATCAGCCTCAGTGAAACGCGTCCCTCGTATTGGGTCGGTCAACTCGACAGTGACAAGATCAATCGCGATGCACGTCTGTATCTGGCCTTGTCGAGTCGCAGTATGCAGACCCATGAACTGATCCAGATCGTGCCGCTGCGCGTCAAAGTCGGCAACAGCGTCGATGTGGAACAGCGGGTGGTATCGGCCCTTCCGGCGATTCCCCTGCATCACATGATGCAAGTGCCCACCGCAATTCCAGTGCGTTCTGGGGTGAGTTACTTTGAAATCGAACCGCATCATGCGCTCTATCAACGCATGTTGGATGCACAAAGTATCTGTATCTATGTGCCGGCGGGCTTCCAAGATATCAGTCTCGAATTGATCGCTGTGGTGAATGCCGAATGAAAAATGTAGTGAGCCATTAATATGAATTCATCCCAATACATCACCTCTTTATTTAAATCCACGCCAACTCAGCCAGCGCCCAGTCCGCCCGTGCTCAACACAAGCATCGATACTGTGCAACTGATCGACCTGCTCTATGACGGTTTTTATATCGTGTTCTTGCTTAAAAATGGCTATGTCGCTGAACAAGCGGATGCCTTTCGGGAGAAAATTTTAGAACTGCTGAAACAGTTTGAGCAACAGGCCAGAAAGCTACAGTTTTCAGCACAAGATATCCACGATGCACAATACGCCTACTGTGCATTGCTGGATGAAACCATCGTCAGTCAACAAGACCCAAGCTTTTTTCAACTCCAAAATATTTGGCTGATCAATCCGCTACAACTCAATCTCTTTGGTTCTCAGTTGGCGGGAAATCGCTTTTTTGAAACACTGGAGCAACTTCGCAGCCACGGTAAAGCGCGCTTAGCGGCCTTAGAGATTTTCCATTACTGTCTATTACTCGGATTTCAGGGCCACTATCGACTCAATGCGACTGAAAGCCTGAATCATTTGGTGGCACGTGTCGGTGATGAAATCGATTTTCTCAAAGCCAATAAAACCGCTTTTGCGCCCTATGCCGCCTTGCCCGATCAGATCCAACACAAGATCCATCACGAACTGCCATTTTTCTGGATCTTAATCGCACTGCTGTTGTTTACCCTATTGAGTTTTGCAAGCCTGTACTACTTTTTATCTCGACATGAACAGCAATCCTTGTCCACATTTCACAATCTGATTCAACCCAGTGCTGAGAACGCACATATTACGATTTATCTGCCCTAAGCCATTTGCGCATGATCTGGTTAATTTGCGGCTTGTTTATCCTATTGATCATGGGATTGGCACTGCTGATGTCTTATGAACTGCGCCTTAAAACCCAAAAAGGCTTTGCCGCGCTGCTGCCTGCTGGCAAAAAAAACTGGCAATCGCTGCGCCAACACAGTCAGCGTTTCAACCAAGCCGCCTCGAAACAGCACACCCAGCAACACTGGCATCTACAACAATGGTGGATGTTGCTCGCTGGCTTATGTGTCTTTATGAGCATTTTGATTTTTGCTTTTACCCGCCCGATCGATCCCAATCAACAACAAGCACAGTACCTTAAAGCAGCCGATCCGCAGATTTACCAATTACTCAATGGGGAAATCTTGACCCCACCGCCCGAAGTCGATGATCGCTTGGTAGATGCCGCAATCCGTGAAGCCACACAGCTGGCACACACCCATTCCAATACACTCAACACATCCGGCGCAAACCTGAGTCTAAACACTCAGCTAAACACTCAGCTAAACACTGAGCTAAATAGTGAGCTAAATACTGAGATAGATACTGGCCTAGATACGGATCAGCTCAGCCTGCAAGCACAGTCTGAACGCTACGCACAGCACAACAGAGACTTGGTGGATCGTAAATGGGAGCGTATGAACCCACGCTATCAACAACGCTTATTGATGGTATTTAAGATCATGAAAGAGCGCTATGGCTATGAATTG
>JASLJB010000372.1 GCA_030152605.1 Acinetobacter sp.
ACCTGGGAAAATGGTGGACACTTTGATCGGGGTATTGAGTAACTCTGCACGAATGCCTTCTGCCAAATGCGCCACCGCCGCTTTACTCGCGGCATAGGTCGACAGATGTTTTGGTAATCCACGCATGGCGCTCATAGACGAAATCACCACCAGATGCCCACTGTTTTGGGCACGGAAAATTTCCACTGCCGCTTCGCATTGTGCTAATGCTGAAATAAAGTTCGTTTCCGCCGTGGCACGGTTAATCTCGAAATGACCCTTACCAATACGACGCCCATCTCCGATCCCAGCATTGACAATGATCCGATCGATCTTGCCGAAGTCGGCTTGGAATGCTTTAAATACGCTAAAGACATCATCATAATGCGTCACGTCCAAGGTTTTGGCCACGACTTTGACCGTATATTGACTTTCAAGTTCTTGCTTTAGGCTTTCCAAGCGCTCTAAGCGACGCGCACAGATCGCCAAATTATAGCCTTTTTGCGCAAATTCTCGTGCCATTGCAGCACCTAAACCTGAACTTGCACCGGTGATTAAAATTGTTTTGCTCATGAGTTTTTCCTATTTCCCTGTTAGATCCACGTCAGTAGTTCAGTATTTTTTGCTTTTAGAAAATGATGTTCATTGAGACTCAACAGTTTGGTGTCTTGGTTGCTCAAGCGTAGGGTCGAAATACTGGCATTACTAATCGCCCAATTGAGTTCAAAGGTTTTGTGTAAACTCAGCTCTAATACCTGTCCGACAATATTGGAAATGACCCCACCCGATGTGAAAATCAATGCATAGCGTGGCTTATGCCGTGCCAAGTCATCACATAGCGTGTGCAAGGCCTGCTCAATACGCTGCTGAAAAACCGGCCAAGACTCATCATACTCATGATGATACTCGCCTCCGGTCCATCGTGCGATTGCGGCATGAAAAATCTCTTTTAAATAGGCTGCACTTTGTATCGGATTTTTGACCGCTTGCTGAATCGGACTCGGATCTGCCACGCTCGACGTATAGTGAGCAAAGACCTGTTGATGATCAAACTCATTCCAGCCCGCATTGGTCTGTACCTCAGCCGATGGAAAGCATTCAGCCAAGGCCAATTCTGCGGTTTGTTGATGGCGTAACATCGAACCTGCCATCACATAAGGTACTTCTTGCAACAGTTGTTTCAAATACTGACCCAAAACTTGGGCCTGTTCTTCGCCACGTGGTGACAGTTGATCATAGTTGGCTTGACCAAATGAGGCTTGGCCATGACGAATGAGGTAAATCGTGGTCATTTTCTTAAGATTTCCTCTAGTTTTGGCAGATATTTTTGCACCAAAGCATTGGCCTCAAACTTCTGCTGACCGATCAACTTCAAGGCACGAATATGTAAGGCATGGATAATGACCCAGAAATCTTTAAATGCTGGATTATCGGTTTGCTTGTGATAATAACGATAATAAATTTGCTGCGCGATCACAGCCAAACGGAACAGGCCAAAGACTTCATAAAACACCCAGTTTTCAGGCTGTAAACCGGTTTTTTCGAGATAATAATCCACCACTTGTTTACGGCTAAACATACCTTTTAAATGCGTCGGTTGGCGCCGTGTTGCTTTAAACAAAGTATGATCTGTATCTTCCACCCAATAGGCCAATGCGGCACCGAGATCCATTAATGGATCACCAATGGTCGCCATTTCCCAGTCCAAAACCCCGATCACTTGGGTCGGATGTTGCGGATCTAAGATCATGTTATCCAAACGCCAGTCATTATGGATCACACAACTGGTTGAGTCTGCGGGTATGTTCTCCAGCAACCACTTTCGAACAAACTTAAACGAGGGCACATTCAAAGTATGCGCTTTTTCATAGCGTTGATCCCAACCTTCCACTTGGCGACGACAGTAGCCCTCACCTTTGCCTAACTTCTCGAGCTCCGTCCCTTGATAAGGGACTTGATGCAGTTCAATCAGCTTATCGATCACATTGGTACACAGCTGATTGATTTCAGCTTCACTCAGGACTAATTCTGCGGGGAGTTTGGCACGTGGAATAACACCTTCGATCCGTTGCATGACATAAAAATCACAACCCATGACCGATGAGTCCTGACACAGCGCCACCATCTTGGGTAAAACCGGATAGAACGGCGCAAGATGTTTTTGCACGGTATATTCACGTGCCATATCATGTGCGGACTTGGCTTTGGTGCCTTGGGGTGGACGGCGTAAAATCAAATCCTGATTGGCATATTTTAAACGATAGGTCCAATTCGATGCCCCGCCCGCATATTGGGTCACTTCGACTGGACCTTCTAATTCAATGCCTTGTGCCTTGAGCCACTGCTCAACGGCTTGAATATCCAGTGCCTCACCTGCTCTGACTTGCCCACCTACATCAATCACCGACATCGCATATATCCTATAATTTGCATGACTTTTTTAATTCAACTTTAATTCAATTTTAAAATAAATTAGCTGCGCGGTTTATGAGCATAGCCGCGTTTTTTCAGTTCTAACTTTGCAATCATGCCCTTATGTACTTCATCCGGTCCATCCGCCAAACGTAGTGAACGTGCTTGGGCAAAGAATCCTGTCAGCGGCGTATCGTGCGACAATCCTGCACCCCCATGAATTTGAATCGCCATATCCACGACTTTCTCTAACACACTTGGCGCGACCACTTTAATCGCAGAGATTTCCGTTAAGGCCGCGCGGTTACCCAAACGATCCATTTTATTCGCCGCATAGAGTGTCAATAAACGTGCCTGATCGATGGCAACCCGCGCATCAGCAACCCGTTCTAAGTTACCACCGAGTTTTAAGATTTCTTTGCCAAATGCCTGACGTTGCATGCCGCGATCAATCATCAATGCCAGTGCTTTTTCCGCAGCACCGATACAGCGCATACAGTGATGGATACGCCCTGGTCCCAAACGACCTTGTGCAATTTCAAAACCTTGCCCCGCACCGCCAATAAAGTTTTCAACCGGAACGCGGACATTATTGAAGCTGACTTCACCATGTCCATGCGGCGCATCATAATCTCCAAATACCGGCAACATCCGTTCGATTTTGACACCGACTGCATCTACAGGGACCAAGACCATTGAATGTTGATGGTGACGATCTTTGCTTGGGTCCGGAGTATGTGCCATATAAATTATAATTTTGGCATTTGGATCCCCCAAACCTGAAGACCACCATTTACGACCATTTAGAACAATCTCATCACCCTCAACAATCGCAGTCGCCTGCATATTGGTCGCATCACTCGACACCACTTCAGGTTCTGTCATGCAAAACACGGAACGGATCTTACCGGCCAATAAAGGGGTCAGCCATTGTTGTTTTTGTTGTTCTGAACCATAGCGCCACAGCACTTCCATATTGCCACTATCTGGCGCATTACAGTTAAATACAGTCGGTGCAATCAAACTTTGCCCAGAAATTTCTGCGATATGCGCATATTCTTGAACGGATAAACCTGCTCCAAGTTCCGCATCCGGCAAGAACATATTCCACAGTCCTGCAGCTTGTGCTTTTTGTTTCAGCACTTCAAGTTGTGCCGGCCACTGCCATGTGCTCCAGTCACCACTGGGATTTAAACTCCGAACATCATGCCAAAATTGGGTTTCGACCGGTGTGATTTCATTGTCGATAAACGCTTGACTACGCTGGATAAAATCCTGTGCACGTGCTGATAACTCAAACATGTCGTGTTCCTTATAGACTGCATCAATACTATTTACACCACCATAACTTAAAATATACTATGAATTAAATGGTTTTGTTAGATACACAATTATGCAAACAATTCATAATCATAACTCGCTCGATTTAGCAGCCTTTCATCGAATCGATATCAACTTATACCCTTTGTTTATTGCAGTTTATGAACAGCGCAGTATCTCTAAGGCGGCACAACTGCTCTCGATCAGCCAGTCGGCTGCAAGCCATGCGCTGCAACGCTTGAGACTACAACTTGAAGATGAATTGTTTCTGCGCAGTGGTCATAAAATGTTACCCACGGCATATGCAGCACAGATTTATCCTGCGATTCAACTGGCGCTGGCGCAGATCCAAGCGATCGCGATTCCACAAAAACAATTTGAATCGCATATGTTACAAAGCATTAGAATCGCTTTGCATGATGAGGTGGAACCGATCGTTTTCCCCAAGATCGTGCAACATTTTCAAGCGCTTAACCCCAACATTCAATTTGTCAGTATCAAACTGGATCGTAAAACGGTACTTGCCGACCTTGCGACGCAGCAGATTGATTTCTTTATCGATATCGAGCAAGACTTCAGTGATAAGGTCGATTCACAGCGCCTGGTACAAGATCAGTTTGTGGTCTGTAGTCAGCAGTCCAAAATGAATGCTGATATTTATTTGGCTTCCCCGCATATCGGCGTTTCATCACGGCGCACTGGCATATTAATCGAAGATATCTACCTACAACCGCAGCAGCTTTCACGGCAAATCCTGTTGCGCTGTCAGCATTATTCCACCGCCTTGCAAATACTTGAGCAGCATCCATCAGCGATATTAACCCTGCCGCAGCATGTGTTACAGCATTTACAAGTCAGTTCGCGGCTAAATGTGTTCCCAGCGCCTGTTGACTTTCCGGTGATGAATTTATCGTTGTATTGGATTAATCACCTTAGTGAAAATTTAAGGCTGCAATTTTTAAAAGGTGAAATTTTCAATTTATTTGCTTAGGCTATTTTGGTAGTGAAGTAATTCTGCATTGGTTTAGATGGCTTCTAGATTTGTATTTTGCTTAGGCTATTTATAATATTGAATATGAAGCGCCGATTTATTTGCTTAGGCTATTTTGAAATAAACAGACCAAAGCGCAAATCTGCGTTCGAATCTCTGCTTTTAAATTGCTTTTAGCAAAATAATAGAATGGCATCGACCTTTATAAGGCCTACGTTTTAGCTGTACAGCGGGATAACTCACTTTCGATCAGCTGCCGTAAGATCAACATGCAGGCTTTAATCTCAGTTTGATTCAAGGCGCTAAATCCAAGTACCACGCCATATTCGGCATCGTAGGCATAAAACTGGCTCAAACGGGTAATC
>JASLJB010000005.1 GCA_030152605.1 Acinetobacter sp.
AGTTAATTTATTAAAAAAATTATTGTAACTTTGGCAGGGAGGGAAAATGAATATCCTAGTTAGTGATGATGAGCCACTCGCAGTCGCGCGACTATCTCGACTCGTATCGCAATTGGGACATCAAGTGGTAGCAACTGCACACAATGGGCAGCAGGTGATCGACTTGGTTGAGCAGCATGAACCTGATGTTGTCCTACTCGATATTCAAATGCCGATGATGGATGGAATATCCTGTGCCCAATACTTAAGCCAGCGTCAGCCTATGCCTGCAGTTGTGTTTTGTACAGCCTATAATGAGCATGCTTTAGATGCGATTAACTCGCAAGCGAATGGCTATTTGCTTAAACCAATCGCTCAATCCGAATTAGAGCGTGTATTAAATAATTTAACCAGACTGACTCAAGCTCAAATGTCTATTTTAGAAAAAAAACAAACTATGGAAAAAACAATACAAAGGCAGCAAATCGTTGCCAAAACCTACCGTGGCGTAGAGCTTATACCCACTGAAAATATCTACTATTTTCTAGCTGATCAAAAATATGTAGCTGTCCGACATAAGAATGGCAGTGTTCTCATCGATGAAACGCTCAAGGAGCTTGAACAAGAATTTTCAGATAAGTTTATCCGTATACACCGCAACGCCCTTATTTCTCTCGACTATTTAGAGGGATTAGAATTGGTAACCTCTGGACAGTACCAAGTGCGCTGTCGAGAAATAGAAGAAAGATTGGCAGTTAGCCGACGACATTTACCTATTTTAAGAGAACGTATTCATCACTTATAAATAGGTTTTAACTCAACCTTTCAACTTAATCACGAATCCATGTCCTACATCACCGCTTGCAGGCGCGCTCTATGCAAGTGTAGGAAGTTTTACTTTTTTGCATGGATTCTTGCTTAAGTTTGATCGCTCACTGATGTATGACCCACCGGTAATGCTCCCTAAAAATAATTGAACTTCAAACTTAAGCCGTGGTTTGGGGGTAGCGTTATAAAACGGCATCTACCTTGCTCAGCTTTGAGTGATATTGAGCATCACTGTATTTGAGTCATTTTATTTATCTTGCATGCTTGAGCCCGATTTGTGATTCAGCGATGAGGCGGTCAGGATTGATGCTGGGATAATTTACTTGCTTTTTAAACTTATCAGGTTAAGTTTAGAGGGTTTAAGGTTTGATGATGTTGTCATGATGAAAAGCTTGAAGATCGCTACGCGCCAAAGTCCATTGGCACTTTGGCAAGCAGAATTTATTCGAAAAGAACTCACTCAGTTACATCCTGGACTCGAAGTCGAGTTGGTGACTTTTGTGACCCAAGGGGACAAAATTTTAGATACGCCTTTGGCAAAAATTGGTGGCAAAGGGCTGTTTGTCAAAGAACTTGAGGCAGCACTTTTGGATGGCCGTGCTGATTTGGCCGTGCATTCAATGAAAGATGTACCGATGCTGTTACCTGAAGGGCTGAGTTTAGCCGTGATTTGTGAGCGCGAAGATCCATTCGATGCCTTTGTATCCAATACTTTTAGCAGTTTTGATGCACTACCGCAGGGTGCGAAGTTGGGCACTTCAAGTTTACGTCGTAAAAGTCAGATTTTAAAACAACGTCCTGATCTCGATGTGATTGATTTGAGAGGTAATGTGGGAACACGTTTGTCCAAACTCGATGCGGGTCAGTATGATGCGATTATTTTGGCCAGTGCTGGACTGAAACGTTTAGGCTTAACAGATCGAATTCGACATACATTAAGTGCTGAACTTAGCCTACCTGCCGTGGGACAAGGTGCATTAGGCCTTGAATGTCGTGAAGATGATCAAGCGACTTTGGATTTGATTATGCCGTTGATGCATGCGCAAACCAATGCTTGTGTACGTGCAGAACGCGCCTTTAACCGTTATTTAGAAGGTGGTTGCCAAGTGCCGATCGCTGGATATGCCACGTTAAAGGGTGAACAATTAAGCATGGAAGGTCGCGTGGGAAGTTTTGATGGGAAAATACTGTTAACCAGTTCAGGCATCAGCCCGATGGATCAAGCTGAGGATCTCGGGATTCAGTTGGCCAAAAACTTACTCGATCAAGGCGCAGCTGATCTACTAAAAGCCTTGTACTCAGGTGCTTAGGTCTTCAGTCTAATGTTATTTGTAAATACCCGACCCGTTGATCGCGCCCAAGCACTCACTGAATACTTACTGCATGCAGGTATTGATGTGATTGATTTACCGCTGCTCGCTTTGCAGGCCTTGGACTTTACAGCGCAGTTGCAGCAACAGTTTCAACAGCTTGAGCAGGTGCAGGCGATCGTGGTGGTCAGTCCGACTGCTGTCGAAATCGGCATGCAGTATTTGCAAAAAAGTGCGGTATCTTTAGCGCAGTTGTCGCATGTGGAGTGGATTGCGGTCGGGCAAACCACAGCAGCAGCATTAGCGCAATACGGTGTTAAGGCTTGGGTGCCGGAACTTGAAACCTCAGAAGGAATGCTGCGTCTGCCATTGTTTGTCGAAAGAACCGATTTGACCCAAGTTGCCTTTTGGCGCGGTATTGGCGGGCGACAATTTATGATGCAACAATGCCTTGAGCGGGATATCCAGGTCTTGAATATGCAGCTCTATCAACGGGCATGTCCGCGATCAACACGCGAACAGTTCCAACAACTGAGGATCGGGCTACAGTCTGAGCCAAAACCTTTTTGGATGTGTGTAAGTAGTGAGGCCAGTTGGAAAAACTGGCTTGAACTGTGCCAGTTTCATCCTGATGTATTACAACAAGGACATTATTTAGTATTGGGTACACGGTTGTATCAAATATTACAACATGATAAAAACGCTCGAAAATTTGAATTTAATATCACTCAACTGGCTAACTTAGGTGAACATACTGTGTTGCAGACGCTTCAACAGTTGCAAAATCCATTATGAAAAAGTTTATTTCTATACTTTCTATCGTCGTTTTAGCTTGGCTGTGCAAGCTCAGTTATGACTTTTATTTGCTATCTAAGCAGATGAGTGAACAACAACAAACCCTTCTACATAGCCAACAGCGCAATGACAATCTCAATGATCAATTGGTGGCTTTACAACGCAGCAGTCCTAGCGAGGAGTCTGCCAAGTCAGCGCCATCTCAGCAAAGCGACAAGCAACATAATCCGCAGTTGCCGAGTTTAAATCCAATTATCTTGATCCAACAACAATTAGAGTTGATTCAATTTGCTTTAGCACAACACCAATTTGTGTATGCCTTAGAGAAACTCAATACCTTAAAACAAAATGTTCAAAGCTATGAGATTGCCGATCCCTTAAAACAGAGTTTGCTGCAAACCTTATCGCAGGATCAGCACAATATTCAACACTATGTCGCGACGCAAAACATACAGCAACAGCGTTTTGCTCAACTGTTGCAACAGCTTGATCAGCGTATCAAGCATGAACTGACTCAGCCTCAACTCAGTCCTGCTAAAACCAAGCCTGATTATTTTTGGCAAAAATGGTTGCAGGTCGATCGCGTCACCACACAAGAATCGCAGTTAAACCAGCGCGCCATTATTCTAAAAGAAGTACAGCTGCGTATATTACTTGCAGAACAAGCCTTACTCCGAGGTGAATATCAAAGCTGTCAAAATATGTTAACTGCGATCATTGAGCAGTTTGATTTATTGCCTGATGCTGAGAGCCAACGCATTAAACAACAACTGATCAATATTAAACAAAAACCAGTAGCGCCTATTCCGAAGCTCAAAACACGTGAGATATTAGGATAAATTTATGAAAAAACTGCTGCTGTTATATGTGCTACTGAGTTTGGTTGTGGTGGCTGTGTTGAGTGTATTGAGTTATGAGCCGGGTGCAGGCTATGTATATATGCTATGGCGCGGCGTGCAAATCCAATCCAATCTTTGGGTTTTAGTCTTTGTTAGTATTCTGCTGAGTTTTATGTTGCATGTGGCTTGGATCGGTCTGCAATACTATTTGGCTAGGGAACGTCGAAAACAACAGCATGTACTCAATTTTGAGGATTTGCATCCTTATGAACAATTGGGTTTGATTTGGATCTTGCATGGTGATGAAGAACAGCAGGCATTTATTGAGCAGGTGTTTAATCAATCCGGTTTATTAAAGCAGATTGTTCAAGCACATTTACTCTTTAAGCAATCACAATATTCTCAAGCCTTGTCGATCCTAGATGAGGCACCCGCCGCTGCATTTGAACTCGCAGAAATCCAACGCATCGAGATTTATTTGGCTCAGCACGATGCACATCAAGCTTTAACACACTTAGAATTTTTAAATGGTCATCAACTGTCGCCGTGCTTAAGTCAGATCCATCAAGCCTATCAAACCCGTATTGCTGAACTGTGGGCGGATTTTGCTTTGCAATTTCCTTGGCTGTATTTGCAGGCAAACCCAAGCTCAAGCACTTTGAGGGCTGAGGCGATGCAAGCATGGTTAACACAAATGTTAACTCAATTTGAGCAAGCTGATGACGAAGCACTGCAGCATTTAAAGCAGCACTATAATCAGAATCAAATTGCAATTAGATCATTAGTATTTGAAATTCAAGTGCTTTGGTTGAAAATATTGTCACGATTAACTGATATGTCTGAAGCGCATGAAAAACTAGCATTACATTTACTTAATCTAAGATTTGATCAAGAAGTATTTAATTTATGGTTTCAACAACAGCTATTAAATCCGGAACCAGATTACTTTTTGATTGAACAGTATATTCAAACTCTCGAATCAAGATATCCAAGTATGCCTGTTTTGAGCTTTGCGAAATGGCATATATTTACAGCGACACATAGAGAAGAAGAAGCCGAACAGCTGTTATTACTTTATCCAGATAATATTTTGATGAACTATTTACGCATTAAATCCACCTTAAAAGGTCAGGAGGATTTAATTAAGCAGTTAAATTTAGTATTTGAAAATGATGTAAAATTCATGAAATTCAAAATATGAGACCAGAGATGAATATATTAAACGGCTATCCGGTAATCCATGAGCAAGTGGTGGCGTGGGGTGACATGGATGCTTTTGGACATGTTAATAATGTGATCTATTATCGCTATATTGAAAGTGCGCGTATTGCCTATTTTGATCAGTTAAATATTTTTGAACAAAATGTATTGCCCTTGGTTGCTTCAAATCAGTGCAAGTATTTAAAGCCGGTATTTTATCCTGATCGCTTGAAGGTTGCCGTTCGGATTGAAGAGATGCGCCAGAGTGCGATGCGTATGCATTACGTTGTGTATAGTGAACAGCAACAGCAGGTGGTGGCCACGGCAGAAGCAGTGATTGTTTGTGTCGATAAAGTTGAATTGAATAAAACATTAATTCCAGAGCAGATTCGAGAAAGTATTATAGGTTTGGAGCAGTCCGCTGGGCATGATTTAAATCCAAGGCATAATAATCGTTAAACATATACAAATTTTTTTGTTGGAATATGTATTTAAATAGGTGATCACTATTGATTAGTCTGTTTAATAAAAATATGATTGCGATGATATTATTCAAAGAATAATTATTTAATTTTTATGGAGTGAGTATGATGCCTGATATTAGTAAACTTTCAGTTGAGGAATTAAAGCGTTTAACTGCAGAAGCAGAAGCATTAATTGAATCGAAAAAAGATCAAGCTGTTGAAGATGCATATAATCAAATTATTGCGATTGCTGAAACTGCTGGTTTAACACTTGAGCAGTTTATTGAATATGGCGCACAGAAACGCAAAAAAACCACGCGTAAAGCTGTTGAGCCACGTTATCGCAATACCAATAACCCATCAGAAACTTGGACTGGTCGTGGTAAGCAACCACGTTGGTTAGTTGCTGAAATTGAGAAGGGTGCTAAATTGGAAGACTTCTTGATCTAATTTCATCAATTTGTCATTCGAGTATTTTAGAATCTAAAAAAACCAAGCCTATATGCTTGGTTTTTTTATATACAGGAATTTATTTCAACGGAATAAACACCTCCTACAGTCGAATTGCTTATGTGAAAATATGTTGGATCATGTATATTCAAAAAAGCAGAACATTGCATGGACAACTAAATGAATAAGATGGTTATAGTTTGATGAAGAAGAAATCAAAATATTTGACGTGGTGGTTGCTCGCTGTCTTTGCTTTTTTGATTTTTGTGTTGCTACAAATTCCCGCAACGTGGCTTATTTCTAAGTTCTATAAAGATAATCAAGTATTACAAAATATCAGTGGCAATATTTGGCAAGGACAAGCGGATTGGCGTAAAGGTGAATTGAAAGGTTCAGTGGCATGGAAAACCCGTCCCTTGGATTTGATTTTACTTCGTCTCGGTGCCAACCTCGAAATACAGAGTGGTACAACACAGATAAAATCCGTCGTGGCTTATGGTCTAGGCAAAAAGCTGA
This sequence comes from Acinetobacter sp., assembly GCA_030152605.1. GTDB lineage: Bacteria > Pseudomonadota > Gammaproteobacteria > Pseudomonadales > Moraxellaceae > Acinetobacter. The sequence continues at coordinate 6,382 of JASLJB010000005.1, forward strand.
TGCTGAGACAACTCAGCGGCAAGATTGCCCCAGAAACACTCAAGACCTTAGTCAACTGGCAATGGCCTGCCAATTTGATTCAACTCAATGATGTGCAACTCAATTACCAGAAAGATACTGGGTTTAGCCAGGCTGAAGGTGGATTGCAGTGGGGCGGTGGCGAGTTGGTCTATGTGTTTTCAGATCGTCAAGAGCGCATGAATATTCCATCTTTAAAAGCGGCACTCAGCGATGATGCAGGTAAATTACAGTTTGATATTCAGGATCAACGTAGTCAAAAAATGGCCAATTTAGTGCTCGATCCAAGCATGATGCTCGATGTGCAGTTGACTCAACGCATGTTACTCAATGTGCCTTCCTATGAGGGTAAAGCTGGATTGGATACTTATGTGATCACCACACGCCAACCTTTAATTCAGGGGGGATTCTAATATGTGCCTCGCAACATCAGAATCGCAGCGTCGTGATCTAGAAATGAGTGTCAAAGCATGAGTATTAAAGCGCAACTTGAAAATATTCAATGGTCTCGTATAGATCGTCTCTCACCTTTTGTATTATTGCTGCTGATTTTGGCGTTGTGCTGGAAATTGGCATCGATCTTTTGGTGGGTGATTGCGCCGCCACAGGTGATTCAACCTGAACCAGTGGTCTTGGGTTCAAAACAAGCACAAGTGCCGAACATTTCTAGTTTCTCTTTGTTTTATGAGGCGGGCGCAAGCTCGGCACAGGCCAATGATAGTCTGGCGATGCAATTACAAGGGGTGATGGTGGCACAGCCGAGTCGCTTATCTTCGGCGGTGATCAAGGTCAATGAGACGGCTGAGCGCTATGTGATTGGGCAGATGATTGAGGGCAGCTCTTTTCAGTTGGCTGAAGTGCACTGGAATCATGTGGTGCTGAAACAGAGCAATGGCGGCAGCCGCGAGTTAAAGTTTAATGGCATCGAAAATTTATATCAGCCTTTACAACCAGAACAGTCCAATACTGCGCCAGCGAGTTCTTCGCCAGCGCCTGCAACAGAGACCACACAACAAAATGTCTTGGGACATGCGATCGAACAAATCGGTGAGGATCGGGAAGAATATTTAAAAAAAATGGGCGTGAATACGGCCGGTGGGGAGGGTTATGAGGTGACAGATCAAACCCCGACTGCACTGCGCAGTAAATTAGGCTTGCGTCCAGGAGATCGCATTATGTCACTCAATGGTCAAAGTGTTGGTCAAGGACAAAATGATGCGCAGCTGCTAGAACAGGCCAAGCGTGAAGGAAAAGTAAAAATTGAAGTTAAGCGTGGTGATCAAACGATGACCATTCAGCAAAGTTTGTAAGTGCTTGAGTCACGAATAGAATTAGGATAAACAATACGTTATGGCTTTTTTGAATCAACATCGGTCATTGTGGGCAGTGGTTGCAGCAGCGCCCATCATGGCGGCAATGACCACTTCTGTATATGCGCAAACATGGAAAATTAACTTGCGTGATGCTGATTTGACGGCATTTATTAATGAAGTTGCAGATATTACAGGTAAAAATTTTGCAGTTGATCCGCGAGTTCGTGGCAATGTCACGGTCATCTCGAATAAAGCACTGAATAAAAATGAAGTCTATGACCTGTTCTTGGGCGTGCTGAATGTCAATGGTGTCGTGGCGGTACCATCGGGCAATACCATCCGTTTGGTGCCGGACAGCAATGTTAAAAACTCAGGTGTGCCTTATGATGCACGTAATCGTGCCCAAGGCGATCAAGTGGTCACTCGGGTGATTTGGCTTGAAAACACCAATCCCAATGATTTGATTCCCGCGATTCGGCCATTGATGCCGCAGTTTGCACACTTGGCCGCGGTACAAGGCACCAATGCACTGATCATTTCAGATCGTGCCAGTAATATTTATCAGCTTGAAACCATTATTCGTAATCTCGATGGCACAGGCCAAAACGATATCGAAGCCATCACCTTGCAGTCGAGTCAGGCTGAGGAAATTATTGGGCTATTGGAAACCATGTCTGCAACAGGTTCATCCAAGGATATGGCCGGCTCACGGGTCAGACTGATTGCAGATCCTCGCACCAATCGTATCGTGATCAAGGGAGATACCGGTTCACGTAAACGCCTACGTCAGATGATCGAAATGTTGGATGTGCCTTCTGCAGATCGATTGGGCGGACTGAAAGTCTATAAGTTGCGTTACGCCAGTGCGGAGAATTTATCTAAAATTTTACAAGGCTTGGTCACTGGCCAAGCGGTTGAAAGTAGCGCTGATAGCGCCTCGGGTGGACAAAGCGCAAGTCAGAACAACATCAATAATTTGATTGGCAATAAAGGCGCGTCTGGATCGGGCAGTAGTGGTTCATCGAATATCTCGACCCCAGGAATTAATCTGGGCGGATCAAATCGCAACACGCAAAACAATGTCACCAGTTTTAATGGCAATGGCGTGAGTATTATTGCGGATACGAGCCAGAATGCTTTGGTGGTCAAAGCCGATCCGCAGTTGATGCGTGAAATTGATGCCGCGATTCAACAGCTTGATGTCCGACGTCAGCAAGTCATGATTGAAGCTGCGATCATCGAAGTCGCCGGTAGTGATGCCGATCAACTGGGCGTGCAATGGGCCTTGGGCAACCTCAGCAATGGGATTGGGTTGATCAACTTCTCCAATGTCGGCACC
>JASLJB010000080.1 GCA_030152605.1 Acinetobacter sp.
GCCCAAACCACCACCGCATCGGCGCGATCTCCAGAGGTGACAAAGATTTTTTCACCATTGAGGATATAGTCATCGCCATCTTGTGTCGCCGTGGTACGGATCGCGGCAGAGTCAGAACCGCAATTCGGTTCGGTGATCGCCATTGCCGCCCAGATGCCTTTAAAACGTTGTAATTGTTCATCATTGGCCACGGCAGCGATGGCGGAATTGCCCAGACCTTGGCGCGGCATACTGAGAAGTAATCCGGTGTCGCCATAGCACATTTCCACGATGCCGAGTGCGGTCGACATATTGACGCTGTTCTTATTGCCTTGATCTGCATCACCGCGCTTTCCTACCGCAGCACCAGCGTTGAGACCATCACCGCCATCATTCATGCCATCGAGTAGCGAGGCCAATATATTCAGTTCTTTGGGATAGGCATGCTCGGCTTTGTCATATTTACGCGATACGGGGCGCAGTACATTCAGTGCCACCTCATGTGCTTGATCTAAGAGCAGTTTGAATTTTTTCGGATTTTGTAAGTTCATGCTGTACATCCTGTTGCGACTGGGCAGTGAGCACAGTGCTGTTATTTTTATCAAATAAAGTCAAATCAGCGCGCCTAAGCATGCAGTCCGGAATGTAAAATCGCCGTCGCACGTAGATCACGATACCAACGCTCGACAGGATGTTCTTTGGTGAAGCCATGCCCACCCAAGATTTGCACGCCATCGCTACCAATTTTCATGGACTTTTCAGCACAAAGAAGGCGTGCCAGATAGGCTTCACGATGAAAGGCTTGTCCAGACTCTGCCAAGCTCGCAGCATTTAACACCAACATGCGCATGGCCTCGATCTCGATCGCCATGTCTGCAATCATAAAGGCCACACTTTGACGATGTGAAATCGGCTCGCCAAAAGCAATTCGCGCATTGGCATATTCAATACAATAGGCTTTGACTGCTTCAGCACAGCCCACGGCCAGCGCACACCACATCAGATTGCCCAGATCAACAAAGGCGCTATAGTCAAAGTCCTCATCACCCAAGCGTTGTGCAGGGGTATGCTGAAAACGAAGATTCACGGTTTCTGTGGCTTTCAGGCCCATGGCTGGGCAGGCTTCAATCCCGATACTGTCATCACGTTCGACCACAAATATCTCAGGACGTCGATTGAATTCAGCACTGACCAAGAACAGGTCCGCACTGGCACCGAGCAGTACTAAGGTCTTTTCACCAGTGATAAAAAACTGTCCCTGTTCCGAATGGGCTTGGGTTTTAAGTTGCTGCGGGTTAAAGGCTGGGGTGTTTTCCTGTACCGCGAAGGTGGCAAGCAGATCCGGTTGTTCGGCAAAGGCAGATAAGTAGGTGGCTTGTACCGACTGTGATCCCCAATGTGCAATCGCATTAATCACACTGCTGCTACTGAGTAAGCCGGCAGCCAGACTAAAGTCACCTTTGCCCAGTTGCTCCGCAATCAAGATATTGCTCAGTACATTTTTCTCACTGGCGACACCGCCGTAGGCTTCGGGCAAGGCATAAAAATTCAGTCCTAAATCTTGGGCGTGTTGCCAAAGTTCAGTCGCGAAGCTCGCTGTATGATCGGCATCGTGCGCCAATGGATATAGCACTTGAGCGGCAAACTGCGCCATCGCATCTACGCTCAGCTGCTGTTCTTCACTGAGGTTGAGATCAAATAATGACTTGTGTTGATTGGGCAAGCGCTGTTGTTGAATATCGGGGGGGGATTTAAATATTTTTTGTGTTTTGGAGAGGGCTTTAAAGCTGGCTTTTGAGCCTTGGTAGAGCGATTTCTCAATGAATTTGCGTAGTTTTAATTGGTCAATCAGCTCGCTAGATGCAATTTTTGTGATTATTGCTAAACCCAATCCCTGTGCTTTATTTGCCATATTGGTCATCAATATGTCCTATGAATGTCTTGAAGTGCACAACATTGACATGCGCATGCTGAAATAACCATGTCAATGCTGACAAGTTTTTGCGCAATTTAGAGTAGCGGTTTAATGGGTTTTTACTGAGCTAAGTTGCTGTATTTTAATCTTTATAATGAGTGATGCGAATAGGGGGATTCGATCGGTTGACTGGGTTGACAGTCGACTCTGGCATGGCATGGCTGGGCACGGCAGGCTCGCTCCTTAGGTAGAGCATTAAAATTAAAAAGCTGATCCCGTGGGATCAGCTGTGCTGTGTCTTTAACTCAGCGGCGATTTAAATACGCTTTACTACGTGGCTAAGCGGTTGGGCTGTTTAAATACGCTGTCTGTCACTGCGCTGAGATAAACGGAGTGACCATGCTACGCACATCAGTCTTGGCATCGATCACCGTCATAAAGGTATAGGCACCAATAAACTTGCGACTGATAAACATAAACTCTTTCGGTGGCACACTAAAATAACGTGAGGCCATCGACTTCGAGGCACGTTGCATCACCCGGCTATGCAGCTGGCTTTTTTTCCAGTCGTAGCGTTGCTGATCATCCATCACGCCAGCAGGGAGGTCTGGATTATTTTCCAAACTGCTAAAGGCTTCGGTGGCCAACAAAAATACTTTGGCCATATCTGGTTTGATACCGATCGGCATGGCATCAAAGAACTCATAACCGGTCATCGCTGCGACCATCGCATCCGCATCGTGATGATAGCCTGCGGAAATCAAATTGCGCGCCACAGTTAAGAGTTGCTGGTCAAATTGACGGATCGCACCGAAGTCGAGTAAGACGATTTTGTCGGGTGTGTCTGCGCCATTGCCGAGACGAACCAAGTAGTTACCAAAGTTCGGGTCAGTCTGCATCTCGCCCCATTCAAACACTTCACGCACCGCCACTTCGAGCGAAGCTTCACCGAGTTTGTTACGGCGTTCTTGTGGCAGAGACAGCATCACTGGGCTGTTAATCGGCACACCACGTTCAAAGGTCATGCACAGCACTTGGTCAGTGCAGTATTGATCGATAATCTGTGGCACCACATAACGTGCATCACCACGCAAACGTTCCGCAAAGCGCCGTGTGGTTGCAGCTTCAAGGCGATAGTTCACCTCACGATGCATCATTTCACGGACTTCATCAAACCACTGATCA
>JASLJB010000135.1 GCA_030152605.1 Acinetobacter sp.
AGTTAACGTTTTGTTCTAATTTACTTAAATATTAATTGATATTGAAGCTTAAATAAGACTACAGAATAAAAGCATTTAATCATATTTGATGGATTGAATCATGGAATTAACTTTTAATGCGTTTTATACGCTGATTGCCGCGGTAATCGTTCTTTTACTAGGTCGATTTTTAGTCAACAGAATTGATTTTCTAAGACGCTATAATATTCCAGAACCTGTTGCCGGTGGTTTAGTCGCTGCGATTATTTCGCTATTGGTTCATTATTTTTGGAACTTTAGCATTATTACCAGCAGTGAATTACAAACCAGCTTTATGTTGATCTTCTTTGCTTCGATTGGTTTAAGTGCCAACTTTGCCAAGTTGAGAGAAGGCGGTATTGGCTTGGTGGTTTTCTTGGCCTGTGTTGCTTCATTTATTGTGGTGCAAGACGCTGTAGGTATGGGCTTGGCCACAATGCTGGGTCTTGATCCACTGATTGGTTTGATCGCGGGTTCGATTACCTTGACCGGTGGTCATGGGACCGCGGGCGCTTGGGGTGAAATCTTAGAAACCCAACATGGTATTCAGGGTGCTTTGGCCTTGGGTATGGCGAGTGCGACTTTCGGTTTGATTATCGGTGGCATCATCGGTGGTCCGTTGGCAAAACTCTTGATCAACCGCTATAAGTTGGCACAGCCATTGAGTAGTGACAACACCATCAACCGTGATGAAAATCAGGTGGCCAATCAAGAAGGCCAAGAGTTTATTCCTTTTGAGCATCCGCATCAGGTGCGTTTGATCACTGCGGATAATGCGATTACCACGTTGGGTTTATTTGCTGCGTGTTTGGCGTTTGCAGAGTTCATGACCGTGTTCAGTAAAGGCACTTGGTTTGAACTACCGACTTTCGTGTGGACCCTCGGTGGTGGTGTGATCTTGCGTAATATCCTAGAAGGGGTATTTAAGGTCAGCATCTTTGATCGTGCCATTGATGTGTTTGGAAATGCGTCTTTGTCTTTGTATTTGGCGATGGCATTGTTGTCGTTGAAACTTTGGCAATTGGCTGATTTGGCAGGTCCTCTGGTCGTAATCTTGGCCGCACAAACCTTGACCATGGGCTTATATGCCGCTTTTGTGACCTTTAGGTTGATGGGCAAGAACTATGACGCTGCGGTCTTGGCGGCAGGGCACTGTGGTTTTGGTATGGGGGCGACGCCAACAGCGGTTGCCAATATGCAAGCCATCACCAATATGTATGGTCCATCGCACAAAGCCTTCTTGATCGTACCGTTATGTGGCGCGTTCTTTGTCGACTTGATCAACGCGACTGTGATTCAAATGATTCTAAAATTCATCGTCTAAGCCAAGTCGCTTAGCGGATGTATTGCTCATGACGTAGATATGATGACTTAGATATCATTTAGATATCATGAGCTCAATCAACCTCTATCGCACTGCTGAAATGGTTTGTTATGTCGTCTCTCGACAGCATCCATCTCAGTGGCGGAGATAGAGGTTTTTAGCATTATGGTTTTCAGCTTTTGCCCCGCGCAATGCAGCGGCTCAAACTGTGGAGGCTTTAATGTGACAGTTTTAAGAAAGATAACAGTAAAACTCTAAAAACTATGTTTTTATAAGCGCGACGATGTCTGTTGGTTGTGTTTGCGTCATGCAATATATGAAAACTTTAACCTGTACCCTGATCCTGTTCTTGACGGCTTGTCAGCAGCTGCCTGTGGCCAACACAGTGCAGGAAACTGCTGCGCTGCCTGCTGTCGCGAATGCCACCAGTCAGCAAACGGCTCAGTTTAGCCGTATCTCAGCTGCACAAAATAAACCTGTAGTGGCGTTGGTGCTTGGCAGTGGTGGTGCGCGTGGCTATGCACATATCGGCGTGATTGAAGTCCTTGAGCGGTTGGGAATTCAACCTGACTTTATCGTGGGCACCAGTGCTGGCAGTATCGTGGGGTCGATTTATGCCAGTGGCAAGTCAGCTCAACAACTGCATGCCATCGCTGTGGATATGAAAGCCAACGATGTACGTGAGTTTAAAATCGGACTCAAAGGCTTTTTTGATGGGGTCAAAATCGAAGACTATGTCAACAAACAGGTCGGTCAGATTCCGCTGCAGCAACTGAAGATTCCGATGTATGTGGTCGCCACAGAACTCAAAAATGGCAATAAAGTGGTCTTTAATCACGGCAACACGGGGCAGGCCGTGCGTGCCTCAGTCACCATCCCGAGTATGTTCGTGCCGACCATCATTGACGGTAAAGAATATGTAGATGGCGGTTTGGTCAGTCCTGTACCGGTCAATATCGCGCGTGATCTGGGGGCTGATGTGATTATCGCCGTGGATATCTTGGCGCAACCGAAATATACCGAGACCTCGAATATCTGGGGCTTGTTCAATCAAAACATCAATATCATGCAAAACAAATTGGCGGAAAAAGAGCTGAAGAATGCGGATATCGTCATCGTTCCTGATTTACGTGAAAAAGCACATATATTTGATGTCAAAGGTCGTGAAGAGACGATTCAAGCCGGAATCAGTGCCACTGAGCAGAAGATCAAAGAAATTGAGACGGTCATGCAACGCAGCGCAGAATATAAAAGCATTGAGCAAAATACGGTGAAGGTTCTGAAATAAGCAGTGCCAAATCACTAAAATATTGTTTTTACGCATACTTTATGAGCTGTTTCTTTTCAGTCTAGGGCTTAAACGACTACCTTTTTATGGTTTGGAACGTATAATAATAGCTTCGACGATTGCCTCCAGAGTTTCTCGATGTCGCCATTAGATCAAATTGTTCCTATCATTGACGATCAGTCTACTTTAAACATGTCTGTATTAATGACGCCAGAAATGGCCAATTTTTCAGGCAATGTTCATGGTGGAACCATTTTAAAGTTATTGGATCAGGTGGCTTATGCCTGTGCTAGCCGCTATTCAGGTTGCTATGTGGTTACCTTGTCCGTGGATAAAGTGACCTTCAAAGAACCGATTCATGTCGGTGAAATGGTCACATTTTTAGCCAGTGTCAACCATGTTGGTCGCACTTCAATGGAAATTGGTATTCGTGTCGAGGCACAGAATATTCAAAAAAGAACAGTTCGACATACCAATAGCTGTTACTTCACCATGGTTGCCGTGGATGAACATGGCAAACCGCATGCAGTGCCTGCGATGAATTTAGATAATGATCTAAAGAGATGTCGTTTTGAAGCTGCTGAGCAACGCAAAAACACGCGTCTGCATGAAAACCATCACCCTTCTTGCAGCATGTTTAAAAACAGCAGCACAAGTTAATCTCAAGCTCGACTGCGTTGTTGCAGTCGAAGTCGCCTACAGGCTTAAGTTCGCTTAAGCGGATGGGGTGCTATAAAAAAAGACCAAGTCGCAGCATGACTTGGTCTTTTTTTTCACATTCATCATCTCGTGTGGATGATCAATGTACTGAGGGGATTTGCTTGTGTATTAACTCAAGCTGGAGATCCGGCGCAATTATTGATTGCTTTCGAGTTCTGGTGCAATAACTTGTGAGTCTTCAGCAGCAGCTTCTGACTGTGGTTGAGCAGCGGTCGGTTGAGCCGCAGCAGCAGATTCGTCTTGTGCTTCAACTGCTTCTTGCGTTGATACCACCACGTTCTGATCTTGAACTTGGGCATGTTCAGCTGTTGCAGCAAAAGTGCTTGCAGCAGAAAGGGCTAAAGTAGTCGCAAGTAATGTTTTAACTAAGTTCATAATAGGCATCCTGTAATTATAAAAAATTGATCTCGTGGTCATCCTGCTGTCGGGTTGAGTGTGTTGTTTAACTCAACTGTTTAATTCAATCAGCAATCCATGAGATCGAAAATCATGCTACGTGCAGATCAAAAGATCGGCAACCTTATCAACAAAGCGAAACAGACTGAGTTACACACAAGACACAGACTGCTGTGTGGTGTTTTGTTTTTGTAAAAAACATGACGAATGACCGCTTTAAAATGTATGCAAATATGTTTTTATGCACAATTAGTGCGCTTAAACTTTACTTATGATGAACAAAGACAGGAAAAATTCTCAGTTGTAATCATTGGAGTTTTGAATCAAAATTTCAAAAATAAAGAAAGAAACAGATTAAACACTTGTTTAGTCATACGTTTTTTTTGCATCACGTGAACTATTGGACATTATCTTTGAAAATACTGACACAGCCCAGGGTAAAGACCCATATCATCTCAGGCTTTCTAGGTGCAGGTAAAACCACCTTGTTGCAGCAGATCTTGAAACACAAGCCTCAGCATGAAGTTTGGGCAGTGCTGATGAATGAGTTTGGACAAATTGGCATTGATCAACAACTTATCGTCCAAGATGAGGGTTATGCGATCAAAGAAGTGTTGGGGGGCTGTCTGTGTTGCAGTAGTCAGCTACCGATGCAACTGGCGTTGTCACGCCTGATTCATGAGCAGAAACCGGATCGCCTGTTTATTGAAACCACTGGGCTGGGGCATCCTGCGCAGCTCATCGATCAGTTGAATGAACCGCATTGGCACAGCACGCTGGCATTGCAGGCACCGATCACCGTGATTAACGGGTCACAACTGCATAGCACGCCGTGGTTAAGTCATGATTTGTATGCAGATCAGCTCAAGGCCGCACAAATCGTGGTCGTTTCACATCAGCAGTTGATGCAGCCCGAAGACCAACAGGCTTTGCTTGAGTTGAAGCAGCATTTCCTCACCGAAGTTGAGACTTGGATCTTGGCCGATCAGGGACAGATTGCATTGACTCAGATTGATCAGCCCTTGCATCCACGCTCACGCATCCTCAAACCATTGCTGCAGCAACAGCAATTACAACAACAGCAACGACGACAAAATCAAGCTTTGGCCACCGATTCTAACGCTGTTGATCCGGTGATCCAGCGCTTGCCTTATCACTATACTGAGCAGGCCCAAGGCTATGAAGTGGCGGGTTGGCGTTTTTCCAAACGTTGGGTATTTGATTTTTATCCACTTTTGGACTGTTTAACCGAGCTAGAGCAATGGCGTCGTATCAAAGCGATCTTGAGGACCAATCAGGGCTGGATTAGTTTTAATTTCAATCCTGATCAGTTTAATTATCAGTCCTGTGCCGAAAATCTCGACAACCGTATCGAGGTGATTACATCGCAATCACGCGAATGGATCGCTTTTGAAGCGGCGTTGTTAAATTGTCGAATAGAATCAGCGATAGACGAACCATAAAGCGATAAAATCTTATATGCTTAGCGCCAAATAGGAGATTAGACCGATGGCGTTAAAAGCGACAATCTATAAAGTAAGTTTAAATATTGCCGATATGGATCAGCACCAATATAGCGACTATCAATTCACAGTGGCACAGCATCCTTCTGAAACGATTGAGCGCATGATGGTGCGGATCTTGGCCTTTGCACGTTTTGCTACTGAGCAATTGCAGTTTACCCAAGATTTGTTTGAGACCACAGAGCCGGCCTTGTTGGAAAAAGATCTCACCGGTCAGTTGCTGAATTGGATCGAAGTCGGTAGTCCCGATGAAGATAAAGTCAAAAAAGCCAGTTCACGTTGCGCGCAAGTCGCGGTGGTGACCTATGGCAATAGTGTGGATGAATGGTTTAAAAAAGCATCCAAAATCAAAACACTGTCCAATGTTCAAGTCTGGCAACTCAGTCAAGCCACCACACAGGCTGTCGAACAACTGTGCCAACGCAGCATGCAATTGCAGTTGAATATCCTTGATGCTGAGTGGAGCTTGATCGGCGATCATGGCCAAGCACAGATCGAATGGACCCAGTTGCAGTAGATCTGAGCTGTTGAGGTGAGACATTTGGTTTTAGGTCTGATGATTGATTTAAAATTTAAGGTCTAAATCAGTGTTATAAAATTATTTTTGCATGAGGAATATGGCGATGACAGCAGAACTTGAAATTATTGATTTGAAAGTCGGTACCGGCAAAGAAGCGGTAAAAGGTGCCTTGATCACCACGCACTATACCGGTTGGCTTGAAGATGGCACCCAGTTTGATGCATCACTTGATCGTGGTCAGTATTTTGAGTGTGTGATCGGCACGGGTCGTGTGATCAAAGGTTGGGATCAAGGCATTATGGGCATGAAAGTGGGCGGGAAACGTAAACTGATCGTACCTGCACATTTGGCCTATGGTGAGCGTAAAATGGGTAAGGTGATTCCGGCCAACTCCAACTTGATTTTCGAAATTGAATTGTTTGATGTCAAGACCCGTGACTAAGACAGTATGACAGTGACAGTATGCGCTGTTGATCATGCATAAATGCAAGTTCTACAGTGCCCAAGCAAGACATTTAGCATAGCCTCGCTTGAAGACCTCCAGTATGTGCCACGGTGCATGCTGGGCTTAATCTTAAGGCATATCACAAACATATAAAAAAATGTATGACAACCTACAAAAGCACCGGTGTTAGGGCTTAAAAACAAAGCTAAAATTCACAATTTTGCACAGAATTTTTTTTCAAAAATGTTTAAATCTTTATCATAATTCAGGATTGAATTTTAAGAATTTTTTCAGTTTCATCTTTTAAATTGTTTGAGTTCAATTCGCTGGTAAATGGAGGCTATTTCAACAGCTGTGACACTGCTGTTGAATGACCAGAGCTTTTCCTGACAACCACATGTAAAACAATGATATATGAGATAAATAACCTATGTTGAGTCGTCATTTCTCATCCGTAGTTCTGCTCTGGGTTGGTCTAGGCTTGGGCGCTGTGGCTCAGGCTGCATCTACGGACCTGGCAAGCGAGCCAGAACCCGCAAAAATCGACTTAAACACCCTGACCGTGATTGGCTACCACGAGATCATGGCCAAACAGCAGCCTGCGATCATTCCTGACTATGCCGTGAGCACACAACAGTTTGAGCTGCATTTAGATTGGTTGCAAAAAAATGGCTATCATTTCATTAATGTCGATCAGTTGATCAAAGCCAATGCGGGCAAATATCAGCTGCCGACCAAACCGGTATTGTTGACCGTGGATGATGGCTATCAGTCTTTTTACCAGTATGCTTATCCGATCATCAAAGCGCGTAAGATCCCAGTGGTGTTGTCGGTGGTGGGCTCATGGTTGCAGCCCAAAGCCAATAGCGTGGTGCAGTTTGGCGATGAGACGATTGCCCGTGATAAATTACTCAGTTGGAGCGAGCTGAAAAGCATGCAAGACAGTGGTTTGGTTGAGATCGGCAGTCACAGTTATAACCTACATCGTGGTGTGATGGGCAATCCACAAGGCAACTCTGAACCGGCTGCGATCACGCGCATCTATGATCCCAAACATAAAAGTTATGAGTCTGATCGCGACTATGCCGATCGGATCTACAAAGATTTAAAGAAAAACAATGCACTCCTCAATGCACATGGCTTACGTACCCCGCGCGTCATGGTCTGGCCTTATGGTCGCTATAATATGCAAACCGTGAGTATTGCCAAAAAGTTGGGCATGCCGGTCAGCATCAGTTTGGATGACGGCCCTGATCATATTCAAAAATCTTTGGGGCAAATGAATCGAATCTTGGTCGAAGGCAATATGACCACCGATGATTTGGCGCAGGAAATCCAGAGTCGACAGATGAATCTGGGCGATAACAACCGCGCTCAAAAAATTATGCATGTGGATTTGGACTATATCTATGATCCAGATCCACAGCAGCAGGAGCGCAATCTTGGCATCCTACTGGATCGTATACGAGCGATGCAGGTCAATACTGTCTATCTACAAGCCTTTTCAGATCCGGATGCCAATGGCTCAGCGGATATGGTGTATTTCCCCAATCGTTATATCCCCATGCGTGCCGACTTGTTTAATCGGGTGGCTTGGCAGATTCAAAGTCGGACGCGGGTCAGTCGTGTCTATGCTTGGATGCCGTTGTTGGCTTGGGAGTTGCCACACAGCAATCCCGTGGCCAAGGAATTGGTTGTGACTGAGAAAAGTGAGTCTTCGAAGCATCTAAACATGGGCTATTTACGTTTAAGTCCATTTTCTGCACCCGCACGTCAAGTGATCAAAGGCATCTATCAGGACTTGGCCAAGTCGACGCCATTTAACGGCATTCTGTTTCATGATGATGCCACTTTATCTGACTATGAAGATGCCAGTCCTGCTGCGATGAAAGCTTATGCTGAATACGGGTTGCCGACCGACTTGGCTGAGATTCGTGGCAATGATCAGTTGTTACAACGCTGGACTGGGCTGAAAACGCGCACCATCGATCAGTTTGCTTTGGAACTCGCGGCAGAAGTGCGTCAGTACCAACCCTTTTTAATGACCGCACGCAATCTGTATGCGCAGGTGGCACTGTCAGCGTATGCTGAAAACTGGTATGCGCAGTCGCTAGAAGAATCACTCAAGAACTATGATTTTACGGCGATTATGGCCATGCCCTATATGGAGCAAAGCTCGGATGCGAATCAGTTTTATCAGCGCTTGGTGAAACGAGTACGCCAGTATCCGCAAGGCATGAAAAAAACCGTATTTGAGCTACAGGCTGTAAATTGGCGCAATCAAGAGAAAATCCCGAGTAGCGAAATGAGTGACACCATTGCCTCCTTGTATCAACAAGGGGTATTACATGTCGGCTACTATCCAGATGATCCGATACAAGGTCATCCTGACCCAGAGGTGATGCGTAAAGCCTTTGCGATCAAATCTTCTCGCTTGATTCCTTAGGGGGTCGGTATATGACGTCTTTTCAACACTTTTGGCAGTCGATACTGAATTTTATTTTTTATTATCCATTGTTTATGTCTTATCTATGGATGATCGGTGCTTTAATTTTCTATTGGCGTGAACGCAAGGAACCGCCTTATTACGCGCCGGCAGCCTTAGCCGAGTATCCATTGGTGGCGGTGTTGGTGCCTTGTTTTAATGAGGGTATCAATGCCAAAGAAACCATCAGCCATGCTTTGAAATTGGATTACCCACACTTTGAGGTGATCGCGATCAATGATGGCAGCAGTGACAATACCGCCGAAGTCCTCAATAGCATGGCTGCGTTTTATCCGCAGCTGCGCGTGGTGCATTTGGCTGAAAACCAAGGCAAGGCCATGGCTTTACAGGCCGGTAGTCTGGTCACCGAAGCCGAGTTTCTGATCGGAATTGATGGGGATGCCTTGCTCGACCCGCATGCGGCCAGTTGGATGATTCGGCATTTTCAACACAATCCCGCCGTGGCTGCAGTGACCGGCAATCCACGAATTCGTAATCGCTCGACCTTACTTGGACGTATTCAAGTCGGTGAGTTTTCATCGATCGTGGGCATGATCAAACGCGCACAGCGGACCTTTGGTCGTTTATTTACCGTCTCTGGCGTGATTACTGCATTTCGTAAAAGTGCGGTACATGAAGTCGGTTATTGGTCACCGGATATGCTGACCGAAGACATCGATATCACCTGGAAGTTACAACGTGCCGGTTGGGATGTGCGTTTTGAGCCGAATGCCTTGGTATGGATCTTGATGCCTGAAACTTTAAGTGGTCTATGGAAGCAGCGTCTGCGCTGGGCCATGGGCGGTGCACAAGTGCTGCTGAAAAATATCGATGTTATAATCAAGCCCAAACTTAACTTCCTTTGGCCCTTGATCATCGAACTGTGTTTGACCCTGCTGTGGTCTTATTTGATGTTGATCATCGCAGTGATGTGGTTGTTATCGTTGATCTTACCCATCCTCGGTTTAGACAGCATGAGCTCTCCGTTTCTCCCAACGGGCATGGGCGTGTTGTTAGGTGCGACCTGTTTGATCCAATTTGCAGTGAGTAAATGGATGGACAGTCGCTATGAAGCGCGATTGGGGCGTAATTATTATTGGATGATTTGGTATCCAATTGTATTTTGGCTCATCACCATTACTGCCTCGATCATCGCTTTTCCGAAAGTACTCTGTCGCCGTGGTGGTAAACGCGCACGTTGGGTGAGTCCAGACCGAGGTATGCGCAATGATGATTGAATTGAAACGATTAGGGAGGCTGAGGAATTTTCATGATGAAGCATAATTCTTTGATCATTGATTTACGTAGTCAAATGCCTTGGCACAAACGCTATGTATCCAATACCACCACTGCCATGTTATGGGCAGTATGGTTGCTGTTATGGCGTCCGTTGATGATTATCGTCGGAATTTTGGGGGTACAAAAACCGCATATCGTGCAGCAGTTTGTGCAAATGTTTGCGCATGTTTTGGAAAATGGCTTTACCGCACTGATTGCTTGTGCGATTTCACTGTGGCTGTGGAGTAATTTCGTCAGCTCTAAGTCGATTAAACTCACCAAAACCAAAAGCCTCGAAGACTATGCAGCGTATTTTGAATTGAGCCCAAGCCAGTTAACACAAGTACGTCATGATCAGGTGCTGACCGTACATCATAATGCGGAAGGTAAAATCGTTCAGATCAAGTAAACTGAGCCTCGACCTTATAAAAGTCCCATTCTCATGGGACTTTTATGTTTAGAGCAGCAATGTTTAGAGCCGCGCAACTGACTGAGATCAGAGATATCGTGTTCTGGCGCTAAGCCGAGATCAAGACCAAATGAAGTGAATATGCAAAAAATAAATCCAGCCGAAAGTGTTCGTGCTTTGGCCTGTTTGGCAGTGGTGTTTTCACACCTGAGTTTAAGTTTCTTCCCCAATCTGCATCATTTTGATGAACATGTGCAAGTCGCGACACCGATCAGTGATTGGATTCATGATTCGCCTTTTGCTTTTTGGTTCTCTGGCACGGCGGCGGTGTATATCTTCTTTGTGCTGAGTGGCTATATCTTGAGTTATGCGATTTATCGGCATGCTGATCCACTGCAACGTCAAAGCAAAATCATACAGATGTGTTACAAACGCTACCCACGCCTCGCAATTCCGGTACTCGGTTCTTGTGTACTGACGTGGTTGATCTTTCGCTACATTCAAGTTGACCCGCAACATGTGCATCCATGGCTTGCGGAATATCTCAGCCAATCAGTGGGATGGCGACAGGCCCTATATCAAGGCACCATCGGGTCATTTTTGTTTGGACAAAGCTCAGTCAACTGGGTGCTGTGGACCATGCAGATCGAACTGCTGGGGTCGCTGCTGGTATTTGGCGTTTTATGGTTGAAGTTACAGCACTTTTGGTGGTTTCTCTTGGCACTGCTGTTGATCCCGCCTGTGATCTGGCAGTTTTATAATGAAACGGTGTTTTGGGGCATCTGTTGTTTTTTAGTCGGGATGTGCATTTATCTATATGCCAAGCCCTTATCTCTGGCTTGGGCCGTGCCGATGTTGCTGCTGGGCTTATATTTGGCCGGGATTCATGACAATAGCGCGGCCTATCAATGGATCATCCGCATTGTTGGCGAGCGGAGTTATGAACTGGGCAATGTCATTGCCGGGATCTTGTTGGTCTATAGTGTGTTAATGAATAGCACACTGTCACGTGCCTTGGATCGTCCCAGTCTGGTCAAGATCGGCAAATGGTCATTTTCCATCTATGTGCTGCATCTGCCGCTGATGTATTTGATCGCTGTTCCGGTACTGAATCGGTTGCTGGCCTGGGGATGGCTGCACGATCTGGCCTTGATCTGTACAGTGCTATTGTTCATGTTGGCACTACTGCTGATCGCAGCAATCTATAGCCATTATATCGATGCCTGGGCGATGCGACTCAGTCAAAGCGTGGCACAGCGTCTACAGCGCAAAACCCAAGTTCGGTCGGATCTTAAACCATAATAGCTTCACAGTTTCGGTGCTGTGCGTGCTTTAAATCTATTAAATCCTGAAATTTCAGACATGTATTGTTACCTTTATTTTTACTGACCGGTGTTGACCCTTATACAATGAAGCAAAAGCAATCCCATTTCTAAGCACAATAATAAAATCCTGTGGATTGCTCAGCATTAGATGAAGCGAATTAAATAAAGCATCAAATCAAGTATATAAGTCAGCGAACTGAGCGGGTGAAGCATGTCGAAGTTGTTGGTCATCTTATTTTTTCTAGGATTGGTATTACTCTTTGCCTTTAAAATTTGGCAAAGCCAGCAATCTAAGCAACTGAAAAAAGGCCCCGCGACCTCGCCGAAACCTGGTCGACATGCCAGTAAGACCATGCAATCCCGCCCAGCCGAATTAGATGACCTTGCAGAGCAAGAACTTGAACTGGCTTCTAACCAAATCTTGTTTGATCAAGTGGCAGCGTTACTGTTCGAAAGTAAAACCGTGACCACCGATCGGCAAGCCGCTGAGCAGATTCAACAACGCTATCTGGCCAAGATGCCTGCGCAAGTGCTGAGTCAGGTGGGGGAGTTTGAACTGGGGGAGTGGTCGATCTTCTGGACCTTTAAGCAACAATCACTCGAATACTATGTGGCGCGTTATGGGGTGTTCTACACCCATGTCGATCGCTTCGGCCGTGAACATAGCGAGCAACATCACGTGGATGGTTTTCAATCCTAAGGCTTAAGTTAGAGCAGACCTACCTGTTAAACGCCAAGCTGAACTAGAATAGCGCTTGACCTTACAATGATGGCAATCTTTAAGCTGTCATGATCAATCTATTCAACCGGATACAGGAGGGCGCATGACGCTACAGTCTAAACATCAGCTTGGCTTTCGCGACAGTTTCAAGATTGAGGGCATGACCTGTGCCTCCTGTGTTGGGCGGGTCGAACGTGCGCTGAATAAACTTGAGGGCGTCAGCGCGGTATCGGTCAACTTGGCGACCGAACAGGCCTTTATTGAAAGCCAAACCGCCTTAGATCCTGAACAGGTGGCTGCCGCAGTCGAACGTGCAGGCTTTCAAGTTCAACGCCCGCAGCGCATTGAACTCGATATCCGCGGTATGACTTGTGCCTCCTGTGTCGGCCGAGTTGAACAAGCACTGCGCCGTGTCGATGGGGTCAGTCAAGCCACAGTCAATCTGGCGACTGAAAAAGCTTTGATTCAAACCAATCATGAGGTCTCACAAGCCGACTTGGTCAAAGCGATCGAAAAAACTGGCTTTGAGGTGCTTGCAACTGAGCCTGAGCACAGTCAGAGTTCAATTGACTCAGCCCAGCAACAACAGCAACACCGAAAAGCCGATGAACTCAAAGCCTTACAACGTGATCTGATCATTGCTTTGTGTTTGGCCGTGCCGGTCTTTGTCTTGGAAATGGGCTCGCATTTATTTTCTGGTTTTCATCATTGGGTTAACCTATCTATCGGTGCGCACAACAGTGCATTGATTCAGTGGCTGTTAACCAGTTTGGTGTTGCTGATTCCTGGACGACGTTTTTATCAAAAGGGGCTACCGGCCTTGTGGCGTCTGGCGCCGGATATGAATTCCTTGGTCGCCGTGGGGACTTTGGCTGCCTATGGCTACTCGGTGGTGGCATTGTTTGCACCGCAACTGCTTCCTGTGGGCAGCGTACATATTTATTTTGAAGCTGCTGCGGTGATCGTGGCCTTGATTTTATTGGGGCGTTACTTTGAAGCCAAGGCCAAAGGTCGAACGTCACAGGCGATTCAGCATTTACTCGGCATGCAGCCCAAAGTCGCGCGGGTACAACAACAAGGGCAGTGGATTGAAGTGCCGATCGCGCAGGTGCAGTCGGGCATGTTGGTTGAGGTACGTCCCGGGGAGCGTGTGCCGGTCGATGCTGTGGTGGTCTCTGGGCAGAGTTATATCGATGAATCGATGATCACCGGTGAGCCGATGGCGGTCGAAAAAATCCAAGGCGCGAGCGTGGTTGGTGGCACGGTCAATCAAAGCGGTAGTTTGCAGATTCGTGCCACGGATGTGGGCAGTGCCTCGGTCTTGGCGCATATTGTTCGCTTGGTCGAGCAGGCGCAAGGCGGCAAACTTCCGATACAGGCCATGGTGGATAAAGTCACGCTGTGGTTTGTGCCGACAGTGATGGGCTTGGCAGCATTGACCTTTTTGGCTTGGTTGATCTTGGGTCCTGCGCCGGCGTTGAACTTTGCTTTGGTGAATGCCGTCGCGGTTCTGATCATCGCCTGTCCATGTGCCATGGGCTTGGCCACACCGACCTCAATCATGGTGGGCACCGGGCGTGGTGCGGAATTAGGCATCCTGTTCCGCAAAGGTGAAGCCTTGCAGCTACTCAAAGATGCGCGCGTGGTCGCGGTGGATAAAACCGGCACATTGACGGCCGGCAAACCGAGTTTGACCGACTTTGAACTGCTGTCGGGCTTTGAGCGCGATCAGGTCTTGGCACAGGTGGCTGCGGTAGAAGCCAAGTCCGAACATCCTATTGCGCAGGCGATCGTTCAGGCTGCGCAAGCTCAAGCCTTGCCTTTGGCCTCGGTGACAGAATTTCAGTCCATCACCGGTTATGGTATCCAAGCCAAAGTTGCGGGTCAGTTGTTGCAGATTGGTGCCGATCGCTATATGCATCAGTTGGGGCTGAGCACTGATGTATTTGCACAGACCGCAACCCGATTGGGCACACAAGCCAAAACCCCATTATATGTGGCGGTGGATGGCCAGTTGGCGGCGATCATTGCCGTCGCAGATCCGATCAAGGACAGCAGTTTTGTTGCCATCGCGGCCTTGCATCAACTCGGTCTTAAAGTCGCCATGATCAGTGGCGATAACCGGCATACCGCAGAGGCGATTGCCAAGCAACTGAATATTGATGAAGTGGTGGCAGAGGTTCTTCCCGATGCCAAAGTGCAGGCAGTGCAACAACTGCAACAGCGCTTTGGTCGTGTGGCCTATGTTGGGGATGGGATCAATGATGCACCAGCTTTGGCTGCCGCAGATGTAGGGATTGCCATCGGCACCGGCACTGATGTGGCGATCGAAGCTGCAGATGTGGTGCTCATGTCAGGTAGCTTGGTTGGCGTACCGAACGCCATCGCACTGAGTAGCGCCACCATCAACAATATTCGCCAAAACCTATTTTGGGCCTTTGCCTATAATGCGGCTTTGATTCCGGTCGCAGCCGGTGTGTTGTATCCGATCTGGGGCATCTTACTCTCACCTGTATTTGCAGCAGGGGCGATGGCCTTGTCCTCGGTGTTTGTACTCAGCAATGCGCTGCGCTTACGTGGCTTCCAAGCGACATTACAGCATGACGCGGAGCAGGATGTGCAGCAGCAAACACACTGAAAACTGATCAAACTGCGCTGCCGAGATGCGAATAAAGCGCTGAAAGCTGTGAGAAAAACGCGTTATGATCTAGTCACTGAGTTCGAGGCTTTCGAAGCTAGGCTTCTGAGTTCGAGGCTAAGTGTCTGAGTTCAAGGCTAAGTGTCTGAGTTCAAGATCCAGCTTTTGAGGTCGAGGCTGAGCTTTAGGTGATCGGACTCAATAACATGATTATGCAATCGGTTGAGGTGTTAGATGAATATCGGTCAAGCTGCGAAACACTCGGGACTTTCGGCCAAAATGATCCGCTACTATGAGGATGTTGGGCTATTGGGCGCGGTAAAACGCAGTGCAACAGGCTATCGGATCTATGCAGCGCAGGATTTACGCACCCTGAATTTCATACAACATGCACGTGCGCTGGGCTTTTCTTCCACCCAGATGAAGGCCCTGATTTCACTGTGGCAGAACCACGACCGGCACAGTGCCGAAGTCAAACAGCTGACCTTGGCGCACATCCAAGAATTGAATCAGAAAATAAAAAGTCTAGAAAATATGGTCGCGATCCTGCAACAGGCCAGCGCCGGTTGTGCCGGAGATGAACGCGCTGAATGCAGTATTTTGGATCAGATCGCAGCAGGTTAATGCTTGACTGACGGGCATTCGGATGGCGATGGCGCAGCTAAATTAGATGCCGTCGCCGTTGTAACATCAGTACGCCACGATCGAGCAGGTAGCCGATCAAGCCAATGATGATGACGATCGACAACAGTTCGGTATAGTTCAAACGATCTCGCGCATCCAAGATAAAATAGCCTAAGCCTGAATGCACCCCCAGCATTTCACAGGGCACAAGCACGATCCAAACGATGCCGATCGCCAGTCTTAAACCGACCAAGATATGTGACAAGATACTCGGCCAAATGATATGGCGTAGGCGCTCGATCGGGGTGGCATCTAAACTGTGCGCCAGTTTAAGTAATTGTGGATCGACATTTTTTACGCCTGCCGCTGTGTTTAAAATGATCGGCCAGAGCGCAGCAAACGCCAGTAAGAAATAAATCGGATCATCGCCGATGCCGAACACCATCACGGCGATGGGCATCCAGGATAGCGGTGAAATCATACGTAAAAACTGAAATACCTGTGAACTCAGCGCCTCAGCCACCGGGTTTTGTCCGATGCATAATCCGATCGGGACGCCAAGCAACAAGGCCAAGATTAAACCCACAATGACCCGTTTCAGACTGGCCCAAAGGTGGGCGTAGGTTTCGGGCTGCAACACTAAGTTGAGCAAGGTATTTAAGGTGGCATCGAACCGGAACTGTTGAAAAAACCCATCAGGTATCTGGATACTGACCAACAACCATATCAGGATCAGTAACATTGATCCTGCCAAGGCATAGGCGTGATTGCGCCAGCCTGAGAATACGACCTTATTCATAGTTGAAACACCTCTTGGCGCTGAAAACTCTCCGGCAGACCGAACGCCTGCATTCCCCCGAGTTGATGAATGGCTTTTTTAACAAAACGATCATCCACCAATTGCCGTGCGGCTTGCACTGGGTCGAGCTGATCCAGAAAAACCCGACTGCCTTCGACTTGGGTGTCTCGCATGCGCTTGATCAATTCGACGGTATAGCTTTCAAATGGATAGGGCTGAAAGTCAATCCGTGCCAAGGGCCAGTGCCGATGTTTGATCGCGCCATGCCGCAGATAGTATTGATACTTCTGCGCACCCGGATGCAGCACCTGTTGCAATACGGCATGGATATGTGGGGTTAGACGTGGTTGATGTTCACGTGATAACAACTGGGCGGTTGCACTGCGATGCTGGCGACACCAGTGCTGTGCTTGCACGATGCTGGTGACCACTTTCTGTGTCCATTCAGGTCGTTGTTGTAGATCACGTTCATGCATAAACACCACACAGCAGGCATGTTGTTTCCAGACATCGCCACTAAAACGCAGAATCTTGCCGATTTTTAAATGCTCGGCCATGGCATTGAACGGCTCCGCCACCAGATAACCGGCGATCTGCGCGCTAACTAAGGCCGGTGGCATATCGGAGGGTGAAAGTACGATCAGTCCGACTTGTTTGCGGCTGAGCTTTTGATCAGGCTTGGTGATGACCTCTAGTCCTGCATGGCGCAGCATGGCCTGTAACACCACGTTATGCACTGAATACCAAAATGGAATCGCCAAGTATTGGCCGCCGAGCTGTTCGAGTCGATTGATATGCCGTTGTACCGTCAATGCAGAACCGGCGATATGATTCCAAGCCACCACCTTGGCGGGAAAGCGACTGGAAAACCGGGTCCAAACCGCCATCGGCGACAGCAGGTGAATCACATTGACATTGCCGGAGAGAAAGGCCTCGATCAACTGTGCCCAACTGCGAAATAAGACGGGCGGATCGACATCTAAGCCTTGCTGTTGAAAGAGTTTATTTTGATAGGCCACCAATAAGGGCGTTGCATCGGTAATCGGGATATAGCCGATACGGACTTTGGGATTGGCCTGTTTGGTCTGTGTTGTTGCAGCGCTTGACTGCGCTGTGGTGGCTGCTTGTAATTGTCGTGAGGCGCAAAGGCTGCTGCCTGCCAAAAGACCCATCAGTTGGATTAGGTCGCGCCGAGTGTATTGCTGATCTTCATCACACATAGATGTTCCTTGCTTATTTGTTTATTTGTTTTAGGCTTTTTTGGTTTTGGTTTTAATGTTGATCTAAGTGCTTGAGCATCTGTTGGCGAATTTGCAGATACTGGTCCTGCCACAGTTGGCGCGGATGGGCGTAGGGCAATTGCCAAATCTGCTGAATCTGGGCTGGCTGACCGCTGAGTAAAATAATCCGATCTGAAACACGCAAGGCCTCATCCAAATCATGGGTGATCATTAATGCAGCATCGATGGCTTGTGTTTTGATCAACTCAAGTAAGAGGTCTTGCAAGGCACTGCGATTGATGGCGTCTAGTGCACTAAACGGTTCATCGAGCAACAGCAGTTGAGGGGACTTGGCCAAGGCGCGTGCCAAAGCCACACGCTGCGCCATGCCACCGGATAGATTGTCTGGAAAGTCATGCGCTCGATCGCTCAGTTTGACGTGTGCCAAGGCCTGCGCAACGCGTTGCTGAATCTGGTCAGGGGCGCGCTTGGGTTGTTTTTTAAAGTCCTGCCCGAAGCCGACATTCTCTGCGATATTCAGCCACGGCACCAACACTGCCTGTTGAAACATGATCGCCAAATTGGACTTCTGTTGCTGAACGGGTTGCTGTGACAAGCGCACCGTGCCGGATCTGATCGGGATCAAGCCAGCGATCGCGGAGAGTAGGGTGGATTTACCGACGCCACTGGCGCCGATTAGGGTGACGATTTCACCGTGATGAACCGAGAGGCTGAGATGAGTAAATATATCGCTTTGACTGCGGGGATGACGCAGTTGCAATTGATCAACGGCTAATAAAGGCGACTGCATGTTAGGAGACCTTACGTTGCTGAGTCGCCAGTTCATGCTGTAGTTGCAATACACTTGGCGTGACAATGGGAATAAAGACCGACTCGCTGAGGCGACGTGCAAAACCTGAGTCACTCTGCGCCTTGCTGTTGAGGTAGCATTGGCCGCCACTGCTGATCAATTCAAGTTGGATCGCCTGTTGTGAGAGATCACTTAAGGCAATCCGAATCTGATAGAGGGCTTGTGGCTGGGTCACAAAATGTTGGGTCGCCAGACCTTGATAGAGCGCAAGTTGCAGTTGCTGTAGTTGCTGCTGCATCGTGCTTCGCTGCGTATCTAAGGCGGCAGCATGTTTTTTGTGTTGCATGTTTTTAAAGCAGCGCCGAATCAGCCCGATCGCCAAAGCACATTGCAGACCGATAAACTCGGGGCGCAGTTGATTGAGGCTGAGTTGTGCATCGTGGCTGAGCAGATCTGCCTCTGTGACATACAGGTCTTTGAGTGTGGCGGCGGCGGTAGAGCTACCACGTAAACCGATCAGGTCCAAGTTGGGATGGCGCTGAAAGCCGATACGCCCTGAAGGCACTAAAAATAACTTCGGCCCTTGTGGACTTTGTGCTGCAACCGCCACGCTAAAGCCCTGCGGATGCAAGTTGGTCACCCAAGGTAGTACGCCATTCAGCCGCCAAGCATCAGCTTCGGCCTCAGCTTGAATATTTAGGCTTTCAACGCCTGAAAGATATTTAATCGCATTCGACAGGCCGGTGGCACCGGCATAGTCGCCGGATAATAATTGTGCAAAATATGCGGTGCGTTCGACCCGACCGGCATGCACGATGTAGTGGATGTAGGTGCGTTGACTCCAAGCGACAAAGGCCGCCGTGAGTGAGTATTCAGCTACATCTGCGATCGCTTCAATCGCGTGCTGCATACGCGTGCCCAGACCGCCATGCATAGTTGCCACGCCATGGCGGAACAGATTGGCATCACCGAGTTTTTTCAGTAATTCCCAACTGACATCGGCATGTCCAGCATGCAATGCCTCGGCATGCAGTTCTAGCCAATGACTTAACTGAGCATCAATCATGTGCAGCACTCCATTGGTATTTTTCTAAAGGCGTATTCAGCGGTGTACGCGCCAGACTGTTGGCAAAGTTACATAGGGTCGCCAGACTCAAACCCAAGATCACATCCAGTGCATGCTGTGCAGTAAAGCCCGCATTAAAAAAGTCATTCAGACTGGCCTCATCCACCGCGCCTTTATGCGCTAACACGGTTCGCGCAAATTGTGCCAATGCATTGGGCTGTGCTTCAGGTAATTCAGTTTGATCGCGTAGCGCCTGTACCAGCGCTGCATCCAGTTTGACTTTGTTGAGTGAGAGTGCGGTATGGCCTGCAACACAGAAGGCACAACCATTGGCGGTGGCTGCGACCAACTGCACCACTTCACGTTGTTGAGGGCTGAGGCTGTTACGTTGATTGATTTCACTCAAGCTTTGGTAACTTTCCAGCGCAGTCGGGGCATAGGCCAAGACCCCGAGTAGATTGGAGGCAAAGCCGTTGGCTTTTTCTGCAAGGATTAAACGCGCTTGAGCGGCTTTTGGTGCTTGTTCGATACTCAAGGGTTGAAAATGGGACATTGTGATTTCTCCATCGCATGGGATTTATTATTGGCTGCGCGCTGTGCTGGACGGTTGATTGCCGTGCTTTATTTTTATATCGGGATCTGCTTGCGCTTGCTGCGCACGGCATCGCGGGATCAGCGTTTAGACACGCGTCAGATAGGCACTATTTTAGGCATTTTTATCTGCAGCATCTGACGAATTTATGCTGAATACATCGGCAAAAATGCTGAGTTTTCGGATGGCGAAAGTTGCAGTGCTGCTCAATTTTAGTTATGAGGGGCAGCAGCAACACAGCGTGCTTAAGAGCGTTCGTGCTTCCCAGCTTTGCACTTTCTAGCTTTGTATTTCCCAGCTTTGCATTTTCTACCCTTGTACTTCGCGCACCTGAACTTAGTGGAGGGAGACGAGTCGATTGGCCGATCGATTGGCGGATCGGTTTAAAGCCGGTAAAGCTTTGAGGCGCTGATCACATGATCCAATACAGCACCCAAGGCAGGGTTAGGGCAGCGGTAAGGGTCTGTACGCTAATCACTGCGGCCATCAGCTCACTGTCGCCGTCCATGACTTTGGTCAGGATATAGGCGGCTGAGGCGGTGGGGAGTGCAAAGAAGATCACCAGCACTTGGGTCATTAACTGTGGCAGTTCGGCATATACACAGACTGCCCCAGCCAAGGCCGGCATCAACAGCAAGCGCGCGACAGTATTTAAAAATAACGGCCAGCGCGCGACTTTGAGCTGTGAAAACTGCAATGCTGCCCCGACGCAGAGCAGGCCGAGGGGGAGGCTACACATCGCCAATTGTTTGAGGAAGTCGTACCAACCGATCCATAGCTTTAGACCGCTGAGGTTGTATAAAGCACCGACTGCACACGCCAAGATTAATGGATTGGTGATTAGGTTTTTGCCTAGGCGTGACAGATTCATATGTTCGCGATCAGCAAAAGCCAGTACCGAGAGTACATTGACCAAGGGAATACTCAGCGCCAAGCACAGACTCAAGATGGTCAAGCCGGCATGTTGAAACAGTGCCGCCACCAGCGCCAGACCGATATAAGTGTTGAAGCGCAGCACACTCTGTAGATAGACCCCAAAACGTGCAGCTTTGGTTTGATACACAGCGCGAATCAGATACAGCGCAGCACAGGCGATCGCAAACAGCAACAGCAACACCCCAAGTAGGCTGTTTAGTGTGACCACATCGATCTGAGCCTGAGCCAAGTTGAGGAACAACATGGCTGGAAATAAAAAATAGTAGTTGAGTTTTTCTGCACCCGCCCAAAAACCTTGCGCTAAAAATTGGCTTTGCTTGAGTAAATAGCCGCCCAAAATCAAGCTAAGTAAGGGAAACAGTGCGACAAAAATTTGGTGCATGGCGAAGACTACAGAGAGGTGAATGAGCCAAGTCAGTGTACCCTGTTTGCGAAAACGCAGTACAGCGACTGCTACAGCAGCGAGGACAGACCCCAGCAGCGCCTAATGTGCAAATAGCACCGCAGTCAGCAATAGCGTAGTAGAGCCGACTGTGTCTAGACGATTACCCCAGCATCTAATAGGGTCTGGCGCAGCACGCCAAAGGCGCCACTCATCTGCTGTTCCTGAACACAGGCAAATCCAAGCAGCAGGCCTTTTTGTGCATGGGTCTCAGGCTGGATGTAATAGGTCGAGAGTGGGCGCGCATGGATTTCCTGTTGTGCCAACAGTTGGCTGATCTGCACATCATCGCAATGTTGTGGCAATTTCAGGATCAGGTGTAAGCCGGCATCACTGTGATATTCATGCAAAAAACTTGGCCCCAAATAACGCGTGATCAGGTCTTTGAGCAGATCATGGCGCTTGGCATACAGCAGCCGCATGCGGCGAATATGCGCCTGATAGTGGCCTTGTTGGATAAACTCAGCCAACGCCAGTTGCATCAGCGCATGTCCACCACGATACAGTTCGGCCGAGACCACCCGCAGTGCCTGCGCGATGGCTTTGGGCGCGACCAAATAGCCCATGCGTAAAGCGGGGTAAATGGTTTTACTGAATGTACCGGTATAGATCACGGGTGCATCAGGCTCCAAGCCTTGCAAGGCTGGATAAGGATCATCGGCAAAACGAAACTCACTGTCATAGTCATCTTCTACGATCCAACTGCCCATGCGACGTGCCAAGGCCAATAATTGCGTGCGCCGTGGCAGACTCAGATGGGCGCCCAGTGGATATTGGTGCGAGGGGGTGACAAAGATCAGGCGTGGCTTTTGTTGTGTGGTTTCACTGCATTCACTGGGCAACATACCGTCCTGATCCACCGCCAGTGGCCGAATTTGCAGTCCATTGAGATGCAAAATATTGCGCAGTCCCCAATAAGATGGATCTTCAATCCAGACCTGATCACCAACATCGCTGAGTACCCGTGAAACCAAATCGATGGCTTGATGAATCCCATCGGTGATAATGATCTGATCGGGATCACAGTGGACTGAACGTGAAACTTTCAAATGCCCGGCCAAGGCTTGGCGCAGTTCGAGACAGCCAGCTGCATTGTTATAAATTAATGCATTGATATCGGGCTGACGGCTCAAGCGTGTCATGATCCGAGTCAAAATTTGATGCGGGAACTCTGTTACATCTGGCGTGCCAGGAACAAAAGCGCCCCATTGGTGCGGTGAGGCGGAGGCTTGTGCCAAAACGCTGCTGCCGCGCTGCGAGAGACGGATCGGTGGCTGAGGTGTTGTGGGCGGAGAGATCTGAGTATGTGTGGAATTTAAAAACTGTTCTGGCAGTTGTTCGCAGACCCAAGTTCCATGCCCCGTTTGGGCATACAGATAACCCTCGGCTTGGAGCTGTTCATACACGTTGAGCACGGTATTGCGGGATACCCCGATTTGTTTGGCCAGATCGCGTGAGGCGGGCAAGCGGGTTTTGCTGGGCAGCACGCCGTTGACGATTGCGCCATGTAAGCAGCGAAATAAACGCTGACTCAGGCTGCCATGCGGGTCTTGGGGTAGTTGTTGTAATACATAATCGCCAAGTAAATTCAGCAATTGGCTCTCTCCTCTACAGTGGAAATGGCTCTCGGCAATAGATAATAAAACTGTCACATTACACATCGCTGTCGACCTGAGGCATCATACAGCGCAATGCTTCAGGGCTGATCGCCACAGATCATAAACGATCGTGCATACAGAAATCAGCATCAATGCGCAAGTCACATCACGAGCGACTCGAAAATTGAACATTGCAGCCAGATGCAGTTGGCAAAAAAGATTACTTTTCATTACCTGTAGGCAAAGTACAAATGTGTTAGGTTTTATGGATCGACCCATAATGAATATGCCTCACTTCAACAGGCATGAATGACTTTAAAACAAAGCGTTGAAGATGCTTTAGCACCGAGCACCCGCATCTATCAATACGCGACATGAGGAACAATCCGTATGAATCAGCAGCATTGGGCAGAACTGCTACAACATCCCGATATTTCATTGGATGCAGCCAGATCCGCAGATGATCTTGAAGTACAAGATGCCGCCACTGGCAAGACCTTGGCATGGGTCAAGATGCATTCAACAGACGCAGTACAAGCGGCGATTTCACGTTCAGCACAAGCACAAAAAAAATGGAAAACCAAGACGGCACTAGAGCGCGCGGATATCTTGTGGGATTGGTATCATCTGATCCTCAAGCATCAAGATGATTTGGCCGCGATTCTCACTGCAGAACAGGGCAAGCCTTTGGCCGAAGCCAAAGGCGAGATCGTCTATGCCGCCTCATTCATTCGTTGGTTTGCAGAACAAGCCCGCCGTTTAGATGGTGAGGTCTTGACCCCGGTACAAAATAATCAGCGTCTCCTGGTGGTGAAACAACCCATCGGCGTCACTGCGGCGATTACGCCATGGAATTTCCCTGCGGCGATGATCACCCGTAAAGCCGCACCGGCCTTGGCTGCGGGCTGTTCGATGTTGGTTAAACCGGCTGAACTCACCCCACTGACGGCGTTTGCACTAGATCACTTGGCGCTCAAAGCGGGTGTACCGCAAGATGTATTGATCACGCTGTGTGGCGATTCGGCAGCCGTGGGTGAAACCTTGTGTGCCAGTCCAATTGTGCAGAAACTCAGTTTTACCGGCTCGACCAATGTGGGGCGGATCTTGATGCGTCAATGTGCAGACAGCATTAAAAAACTGTCTTTGGAACTCGGTGGCAACGCACCGGTGATCGTGTTTGATGATGCCAACGTGGATCAGGCTGTGGCCGGGATCATGGCGAGTAAATTCCGTAATAGCGGTCAGACCTGCGTCTGTGCCAACCGCATCTATGTGCAACAAGGGATTTATGATCAAATCTGTCAGCGTGTGGTGGCCGAAGTCGCCAAACTCAAAGTTGGCGATGGCCGTGACGCAGACACCACCCAAGGGCCGTTGATCAACACTGCCGCGGTGAAAAAAATTCAAGACCATATTCAAAACGCCGTGGCGCATGGTGCCAAGATCGAGATCGGCGGCAAACTTTCTGATCTCGGCGCCACCTTCTTTGAGCCGACTGTGCTCAGTGGCGTGAGTCAAGCCATGAAAGTGGCACGCGAAGAAACCTTTGCACCGTTAGCGGCGTTGTTCCCATTCGAGACCGAAGAGCAAGTGATTGAAATGGCGAACGATACCGAGTTTGGCTTGGCGGCGTATTTATTTACCCGCAGTACCGCTCGTCAATGGCGCGTCGGTGAGGCACTGGACTATGGCATGGTCGGTATCAACACGGGCAGTATTTCCAATGTGGTGGCGCCGTTTGGTGGTATGAAACAGTCTGGCTTGGGCCGTGAAGGATCGAAATTCGGTATCGATGAATACTTGGAAATGAAATATCTGTGTATCGATCTGTCTGAAGACTGATGGTTTGTTTTCCGAACAATTTATTGTAATTTAAGTAAATTTAAGCGTGCACTGCAAAGTCAAAACTTGCAGTGCATTTTTTATGCTCGCGGTAAATGCTCGCGATCGCTGTAGCACATCTCAGATCAATATAGAAATTCAGAAATTTGTTGAGCAGACTGCAGCACTTGGGCGCTGATCTGTTGTTTAAACTCGGTTTCGGTGTAGGTGCTGATCGGGCAACTGACCGAAAGAATCGCCACAATTTCACCATCTGATTGGCGCAGGATCGGCGCACCACAGGCCGCCATATCGTGGTTGAAATGCCCCCAGCTGATCAAATGCGTTTCATCACGGACTTCATCGAGGCGCTTTAACAGCGCAGTTAAATTTTTTGGGGTGCGTTCTGAAAACACCTGCCAATGCTCAAAGTTTGCATAGCGCTGTCTGACTTCGGCTTCGCTCAAACCCGCCAACATGGCTTGCCCAATCACAGTGGCATGTGCCGGCCAACGCGTGCCCAAACGTAAGGTGCTGGTGAAGCTGCCATTGGATTGAATATTACTGATAAACACAATATCCGTGGCTTCTAAGACCGAGAGATGCACCGCAACGCTGTACTGATCACGCAGTGCTTTCATGATCGGGGTGGCGACATCGATCAGGGAAAGTTTGGAAATACTGTTAAAGCCCAACTGCATCACTTTGGAATCCAAGCTGTAACTTTTGGCAGAAGATTTACGCAAATAGCCACACGATTCCAAGGTATAGATCAGTCGAAATGCGCTGGATCGATTGACCTCAAGAATTTCGGCGATATCGGTAATGGTCATGTCGCGCGCTTCGCGATTAAAGGCTTCGAGAATACCTAAACCGCGGATCAGTCCGGGCACCAAATAGCGCTCATCGTTTTTATGCGCTTGATCATCGTCGGGTGCTGTTGCTGTATTTTCAACCATTCTTGGTTTACCTGATCTATGTGTGATGCAATTTTGCAGTTCATTCTAACCATAAAATCTACACAACACAATTTGCTTGATTTAGCGCGAAAATAGATTTGAATTAAATCTAAGTGTTTGAAATCGTGATTAATAATTAGTTTGACACTAAATCAAGTTCAAGGGTATTCTTGTGATTGAGTTTTATATATTAAATAATATTTCGCATATAAAACAATTTATGGAGTAAGCGATGAGTTGGATCTCAGTCTGTGCGCAATCAGAAGTCACCGAAGACGAGCCAAAAGCCGTTGAAGTCGGTGATCACAAAATCGGGGTGTTTTTAATCGACGAACAATACTTCGCGATCGAAAACGTATGTCCACATGCATTCGCTTTATTGACGGAAGGATTCGTTGAAGATCAAACGGTGGAATGTCCACTGCATGAAGCGATCTTTGATATTCCAAGCGGGACATTAAAAAGCGGGCCGGGGTGTCGAAACCTATGTACTTATCCTGTGCGAGTCGAAGGCGCGCAGATTCAAATTGATTTCAGCAAGTCAGCAGCAACAAGGTGAAGGAAACATCAAGCCAAGCGCGAAGGGAATAAAAAATATGAAAGCATTTAACCAAAAATTAGAAAGCTGGCTACAAAACAAGCCCAGCGAACAAGCCGGTATAAACAACATTCAACTGCCCGGTCAGCATGAACTGTTGATTTGGCAAACCCGTCATAAAGTGCCAAGTGCTTATGAGGCGGACTTTATTCAACATCTACTCATCGCGTTTAAAGATGGTCATAGCGAGCTCTCCAGCTTGGTCACAGCGTTGAATAAACAAGGTTTTCGCAGTGAGGCGGGTTTGGCATGGACCACCCAAAGCTTCAGCGATGAGATGCAGCGCTTAGGGTATTAATTCAAGGAAGAATCAACATGAACGCAAAAATATTCGCCGACACCGTACACAGTTCTCCTGAACAGTATTTGGAATTGGGGCTACGTGATGCTTGGTATCCGGTGTTATCCAGTTGGGAAGTACATGACAATCCGGTGGGGATCACCCGTTTAGGTGAAAACATTGCGCTATGGCGTGATGAGCAAGGTCAGATCCATGCCATTGAAGATCGTTGTCCGCATCGCGGCGCACGTCTGTCTTTGGGCTGGAATTTGGGCGACCGCTTGGCCTGTTGGTATCACGGCGTTGAAGTCCGTGGTGATGGCATGGTCACCGATGTGCCTGCGGTGGCGTCTTGTCCACTCAAGGGCAGTCAATGTGTCAAGTCCTATCCGGTGCTTGAACAGCATGGTGCGATTTTCCTGTGGTTTGGGCTAGATCCTGCGGAAGAGCCAGAAGCTTTATTGTTCCCAGAGCAATTGGGCAGTGAGGCGTGGAGTTCATTTTTATGTCAAGCCGACTGGAAAGTGAACTATCAATATGCGGTCGATAACGTGATGGACCCGATGCATGGTTCTTATCTGCACGGCACATCGCACTCAATGGCGGATGGTGATCGCAGCGCAGAAATGAAACACCGCAGCACCGAAACCGGTTTTGTGTTTGAAAAAGTCGGGCAGAGCGGGGTCAACTTTGACTGGGTCGAGTACGGGCATACCGGTGCGCATTGGTTACGCCTGTCTATTCCCTATCGCAAAGAATTTGGGCCGGGCGGTGAGTTTTGGATCGTGGGCTATGCCACCCCGATCGATGCTGAGCATACCCGAGTGTTTTTCTGGCGCTGTCGTAAAGTCAGTGGTTGGCAGCGTGATGTGTGGCGTTTTATGTATCGCAATCACTTGGAACTGCTGCATTGGGATGTGTTAGAGCAAGACCGCATCGTGCTGGAAAACTTAGCACCGCAGGCACGCCAACACGAGTATCTGTATCAGCATGATGTGGGCCTATCGCGTTTGCGTCGCATCATGAAAAAACAAGCCGAGCAGCAACTCAACAAAATCGCCACTTTACGCAGCGCGCAGGCCCAACGGGTCGAATTACAGGAAGTTTGAGATGCCACAGGTTCAGCTCTTAGCAGGTAAAAAAATTCTGGTCAGCGGTGCAGCACGTGGCTTGGGCTATGCCTTTGCCCAAGCCATGGCTGCCGCAGGTGCCAGCGTGGTGATGGCCGATATCCTGCAAGATGCGGTGCAGGCGCGTGCAGCTGAACTTCAAGCGCTGGGTCAACAGGTGGCGGCGACTGGACTGGACTTGGCCGATGCCGATTCGATTCAGCAGGCGGTGAAATTTGCAGTCGATACGCTGGGCGGTATTGATGGTTTGGTGAATTGTGCGGCGTTGGCAACCAACGTCGGTGGCAAAGACTTGATGCAGTACGACCCTGATCTATGGGATCGGGTCATGCAGATCAATGTCAAAGGCACTTGGTTGATGACTCAGGCCTGTGTGCCATATCTAAAACAATCCACGGCGGGAAAGGTGCTGAATATCGCCTCAGATACCGCCATGTGGGGCGCGCCAAAACTGATGGCTTATGTGGCAAGTAAGGGCGCGATCATTGCCATGACCCGCTCGATGGCGCGTGAATTGGGGGCAGACAATATTTGTGTCAACACCCTTTCACCGGGACTGACCTTGGGTGAAGCCACGGACTATGTGCCGCAGCAACGCCACGAACAGTATGTCACGGGGCGTGCTATTCAACGCGCGCAGTTGCCGGATGACCTGAATGGAACGGCGCTGTATTTACTTTCAGATTTATCTTCCTTCGTCACTGGGCAAAACATTCCAGTCAACGGTGGCTTTATCTTTAATTAGGGGGACGCACATGATTACAGCAATTGAAGTACTTAAGTTTGGTGTTGAAGATCGCATTGCAGCGCAGCGTTTTTTATCAGATTTTGGCTTAACCGCGATCAAGACTGATATCGACAACAGTGAGCTTTTTGTCACCCAAAATGGCAGTCGAATTTATCTATTTGATGTTGATGATCCACGTTTGCCCGCAGCGATCGAGGATGGTTCAACCCTGCGTGAAGTGACGTGGGGCGTGACAAGTGCCGAGGCCTTGCAACAGTTGGCGCAGAACTTGGTCGATGTCGATGGTTTTGAATCACATGCCATGACCGTGAAGTGCTTCGATCCCAATGGGATGCGCTTGGTGTTTAAACCCAGCATCACCCATGACCTACCTGAGTTAAAAACCGAAAGTATCAACCAATATGGACAGGTGCAACGCATCAATGCCGCCAGTCCGGTCTATGCACAAGCGGCACCGGTGGCTATTGGGCATGTGGTGTTCTTTACCCCAGATTTGGCCAAGACTGAAAACTTTTATAAAGACAAACTCGGCTTTCATTTATCTGATGCTTATCGCGAACGTGGCGCATTTTTACGCTGCCGGGGCGAGGGCCATCACCATGATTTATTTTTATTGTCCATCCCGAACAAGCCGGTTGGCCTGAACCACGTGGCCTTTGTGGTGCGTGATATCCATGAGGTAATTGGCGGCGGTTTGTGTATGAACCGTCGTCAATGGTCGACCTTTATTGGACCGGGACGCCATCCGATTTCATCGGCCTATTTCTGGTACGTCAACTCACCTTTGGGTGGCGCATTTGAGTACTACACCAACGATGACTATCTCACCGAAGCCTGGGTGCCACGGGTTGAAGAGCATCGTTTGGAACTCTTTACCGAGTGGGCGATTGAAGGGGGCCTTGATGATCAAACGCGTCGACAGGTCAAATCTGCAGGTTAGGCGCTGCACCCACCGCGCCATGCATGCAGCTGCGAAGCACAACGACGATCTTCGCAGCCGTGAAGCACGAACAGGCGAACAGGGAACAGGGAATAGGGAATAGGGAATAGGAAACAGGAAGTTGCCATGCAAAAAATCGTGATTATCGGGGCCGGTCAAGCCTCAGCCTGGGCGGTGAATACGCTGAGACAACAAGGCTATTTGGGCGAAATCCATGTGGTCTCCAACGAAGAGCAGGTGTT
>JASLJB010000153.1 GCA_030152605.1 Acinetobacter sp.
TTAAACTGCAACAAGATATCGAGCATGGTGTAGCTGTCTTTACCGCCAGACACGCAGACCATGACTTTGTCACCTTCTTCAATCATCTTGTAATCGCGTATCGCATGACCGACCTGACGTCGAATTTTTTTCAATAAGCGATAGTATGCTGAACTGGTTGGTAATTCTGGTTTGAAATTAAATCCTTGTTCAGACTCAATAGGCGAATACATAGACGACGATAACCCAAAAAAAAAGCTGCCTAATTTTAGCCGATTCATTACTGCGACGCACCTAAAGAATTTTTTTATTTTTAGTGAATGTTTAGATAAGTCATATTTGTGTCTTGATTAACGACATATACTGTAAAAATTGTTTTTATTTTACCCATAACATCGACCCATCGTACTTTTCCACAGTTTTCCACAGAAGCTGTGGATAAAATTGTGGATTCTTGGGGTCTTGACAAACTTTTCTATCGAGATTCTATACATTCACATCAGATTGATCATTTTTTAACCACATATATTTAATTATATTTTTCAATGCTTTACACAAGTCAAGCAACCCAATCGAAAAATAAATTAAATATTTTTTTGGTTGTTTAGTCAGCAGATCGACTTGCTTTTTTCAGTACAAGTTGATAAAAACACGATATCAAATCGAGCTTGGCTGTGCGCGCGCTCAATCCTCCCTCGGCCAATATTAAATAATACAATGAATCCTTTTTTTAAAATTTTAAACTTGACTTTATTGGGATATGCGAGCGTAAGTTTATCTAGCCTGACGCAAGCTGGAAATATCTATGTCTACCAAGAAAAAAATGGCACGACCTTACTCACCAATCGACAAAGTTCAGATCAATCCTTAAAACGTATTAAAGTCACTTATTATCCTGAAAGTAATATCCATACTTATAACAATTGGGGACGCAATGAAGCTGCCGTTCCAGCCAGCTATAGTAAAAATAAAAACAGCTATGACCATATTATCCATCAAGCCGCTCAGAAGCATGGCGTGACCGCAGGACTGATTAAAGCCGTCATGCATACCGAATCAGGTTTCAATGTCCATGCACGCTCTCCTGTGGGCGCACAAGGCCTAATGCAGCTGATGCCAGCCACAGCCAAACGCTTTAATGTCACTAATGTCTATGATCCCGAACAAAACATCTATGCCGGTGCTCAATATCTGAGCTGGTTACTCAAGCGTTTTAACGGTAATACCCAGTTGGCACTCGCAGGTTATAATGCCGGCGAAGGCAATGTGGCTAAATATGGTGGCATCCCGCCCTTTAAAGAAACTCAAGATTATGTACGTCGCGTGACCAGTCGCTTCAATAACCTTTATTCTCATGGCGTGGGTTTGAACAGCACCTCAACATCTTCCTTAAATAGCACTGAAAATCAATCCATTACGCAAACAACAGAGGCCACACTGGTGCAAGACATTGCGCCAAACAGCTATTCTGAACGTCCGATCGTGGCCACAGATGGCCATTATACCAATGCTCCTGCTCGCTCTTATGCCACCGCGCATGCCACGGCGTCTGCCAAAATCACTATTGATTAATACCGTTTATTGCACCTTATTTAATTACCAATTCTTGTAATTAATTGAGAAGCTTTCTTGAAATTTGAATATTGCAACTGCATATTGTGCTAAAGATTTATTTTTTAAACTTCATATTTTTGATTTAACATTTTTATTTTTGATAAGAGGATTTTCTCGATGATGCGGATTGGTTTGTTTTTGCTGACCAACCTCGCGGTACTGGTTGTGGCTGGCATTATCCTATCGCTTTTAGGAGTTGGAAGTTACCGTAGCGCTGGCGGATTGAATCTCAGTAACCTGATGGTGTTCTGTTTAGTCTTTGGTATGGCGGGCTCGATTGTTTCGCTATTTTTATCTAAATGGATGGCGCTCAAAACCACTGGGACTGAGCTCATCGATCCCAATGCACCGCGTAGTCAAGCAGAGGTCTGGCTTTTACAAGAAGTCGCTCAGCTTTCTCAACGTGCGGGGATTCAAATGCCAGACGTGGGGATATTCCCCTCTTACCAATCTAATGCTTTTGCAACAGGTTGGAATAAAAACGCAGCTTTAGTTTCGGTTTCAACTGGCTTGTTGGAACGTATGAACAAAGATGAGTTACGCGCAGTATTGGCTCATGAAATTGGTCACGTGGCCAATGGCGATATGGTGACCCTGTCGTTGATTCAAGGTGTCGTCAACGCCTTTGTGATGTTCTTTGCGCGTGTGGTCGGTGACTTTATCGATCGCAACGTATTTGGACGTGAAGATGGCGAAGCACCTGGTTTAGCATTTATGGGAATTACCATTGTGCTTGATATTGTATTTGGAATATTAGCCTCATCTATCGTGATGTGGTTCTCACGCTATCGTGAATATCGCGCAGATGAAGCGGGAGCACGTTTGGCCGGTAAACAAGCCATGATCAGTGCATTATTGCGTTTACAGTCCGAATCAGAACTCCCAGATCAAATGCCGAAAGAAATGAAAGCTTTTGCAATTACGGAAGGTAAATCAGAGGGCTTTAGTCTTGCTTCTTTGTTTCAAACCCACCCGAGCATTGAGCAACGTGTCGAAGCTTTACAACGCTTAAATCTAAACTAATCCATGTTGATTGGATTCAGTAGACTTTAAAACCAAATACCCCCTCATTGATTGAGGGGGTATTTTTTTGCAGCGCACATATGTATGAGACTCAGTATCAGACGCTGTATCTGTATTAGGCTGTATCAGGGTCATTTGACTCACACAATGTTAAGCCCCTGCCCCCAAATCCACAGTGCTTTTACACCAAACCACATCGCCACCCCGATCAGGATCAGCACAATCGCACCGAGTAAATCAGGTATACGCAGCCACAGCCAAGCGATGATCGGATTGCGCCAAAACGCCGACTCTTGTTGTTTACGTTCCAGTTGTTCATGTAGAAAAGGGTGAACCACATGATCATCGCTATGAATTTTATATTCGAGCCGAATATGATCATGCACCACAGCCAAGGCTTTGCGACTCGGGCGAATAAAAATATCAAACACGGTACCCACCACAGGAACGATACCCACCACTGCATCGAGGAGCGCCAAACGCAGCACCGCATTCAGCTTGGACTGTGGCACGCCAATTTGACGTGCTTTCACCACAGCATAGCAAGTGAGGACAAAACCGGCAGCATCACCCACGATCGGGATGGTACTCAAGGCCGCATCTGCACCTACCCCTTGCCGAGTAAACGGAATCCGTACCATCGAATCCATCATATTGGCAAACTTGGCCAATTCACGTTCATGCCGAATCACTTCGGCTTGGCTTAATTTTTTTTGTTGTGACATATCTTGTTATTCAACCGTTCAGTGGTTAAGTGGGAAGCACTAAAATTTGTGACGCAATAAAGAGATAGACCAAAACACCCGTCGCATCACAAATTGAGGTCACCAACGGTGCAGATGCACTCGCAGGGTCTAACCCGAATCGATTCAATATAAACGGCAAACTCATACCAATCAAACAACCCATCATCACGATGCCGAGCATACTCAAGGCCAAGACCAAGGAAACCAATTCATCGCCACGATAGTAACCCAATAAGGACACGGCGATGGCCATGGTTCCGCCGAGACAGACTGCAACCAGTGCTTCGCGACCGAGTAAGTAGAACCAGTCTTTAAAATGCACATCTCCGGTGGCCAAGGCACGTACCATCAGTGTGGCAGACTGTGATCCGGCATTACCGCCACTGCCGACCAACAAGGGCAAAAAGAACACCAACACAATATTGGCTGCGATGATATCTTCAAAGTGCGCGATCCCGATCCCAGATAACAAACTTCCAAAGACCAGAAATACCAACCAGAATACCCGCTTGCGGTACAAGACCATGATCGGCGCCGATTTAAGACTGATTTTTGAATCCGCTGCGACCGCACCCGATTTGAGAAAGTCTTCAGTCGCTTCATCACTTGCCACGTCCATCGCAT
This sequence comes from Acinetobacter sp., assembly GCA_030152605.1. Classification (GTDB taxonomy): domain Bacteria; phylum Pseudomonadota; class Gammaproteobacteria; order Pseudomonadales; family Moraxellaceae; genus Acinetobacter. Next base: position 3,987 of record JASLJB010000153.1, read on the forward strand.
CATCATGCGTGACGATCCCAACCATTTCCCCTGTTTCTGACACGATCGGCAAAGCCAACAGGTCATAACGGGCAATGGTTTTTGCAACATCTTGTTGGTCACTGTTCACATCGGCCGAAATCACATCTTTGGTCATAATGTTTTCGATGTGTTCGTGTTCATGCGCCAAGATCAACTCTTTAAGCGAGACCACACCGAGCAACTTACGTGACTCATCCAAAACATAGGCGATATAAATGGTTTCGGTATCAGGTGCTTCTTGACGCAAGGTACGAATCGCATCATTCACCGTCATATACGGTTTAAGCGTGGCGTACTCAGAGCTCATGATCGCCCCCGCTGTACCTTCTAAATAGGCAGCGAGTTGGCGTATATCTTCGCGTTCAGCTTGCGCCAGTGCAGGCAATAACGCATTTTGTTGTTGTTGATCTAAGTGTTTAAATAAGTCGACGCGTTTATCCGACGGCATTTCACCGATAATTTCGGCCAAGGTCGCGCGCGGTAAGACTTCTGCAAAACGCGCTTGCTGTTCAGCGCTGAGATAGGAGAAAACATAGGCGCGTTCCGGCAACTGTAATAATAAAATTTTGCCGTTTTCGAGTGGGAGTTGCGTCAATACATCCGCCAAATCTGGCGCCTGAAAAGTTTCTACGGCTTCTAAGGCACGTTGAATATGACGGTTTTCAAGTGAATCATTAAGTAAGAATATAAAGTTGTTATAGCGCATGCTGACACCCTGATACCGATTCCACGCCGGCACCGAATGCAGTGACAGTAGTGGAATTTAGCCTGCTCTGACGACACCGCTCGCGCGTTTACGCCATTTAAAAAAAGTTGGAATAGTTTTAGCTAAATTACAACTATGACTGTCCATTACGGATATTACATCTCAATTAAACCGTTTATACGGCGGGCATATACTACAAAAAAAACGCAAATTTCTCAAGAGCAAGCCAATCCCCGATTGGCTTGCATGTTAGTGTTTTTGTAACTCTAATTAAGTTGTTTTCAACTATTATTGCGATTTTGCTTTCAGCGGAAAGATCGCTCGGATGGCCACATACATGAACGGAATAAACACCAATACCAACACCGTACCAAACACGACGCCGCCAAATACACTGACGCCAATTTCTTGACGGCTTGCAGCACCGGCACCAGAGGCAAAAACTAGAGGTACGATTCCCGCACCAAAAGCCAGTGAGGTCATCAAAATCGGGCGTAGACGCAGTGCTGCACCTTTAAATGCTGCAGCAGCGATCGAGGCACCTTTCTCCTGAGCGAGCGCCGCAAATTCCACGATCAGTATCGCATTTTTACATGACAGTCCGATGGTGGT
>JASLJB010000098.1 GCA_030152605.1 Acinetobacter sp.
ATCAGAACGACACTTATTATTCAACACAATCAACCAATCGTAATTTGACACAAAAACCAACATCTTGTAAATATGCCTAACAATAAGCTAATACTTCCATCAACTTATCTATTTATAATTAGATAACAAACAGATAGGTGATTTTAATTAGTTTTTTGGGTGAAGCATGATACAAAACAAGCAAGTAACCCGAAACACAAACCAAGCACCGCACCAAACTGATGCGCCTGTAGTATCACAGGTGCGCCAATCAGCTCAGACGTCTGACTATTACCACTGTAAGCCTCCCAGCCAATCTTACCGATCAAACCGACCAGAACAAGCCACCCTAACTTTCGCTCAGCAGCCACACAACTGCAAACAGCGGAGATCGCCATTGCCATGTAAATGCCATGTAAAACACCAGACAATCCAGCGTACAACGATAAATGAGGTAAAAGTGTCCACAAGGTTAGACTCAGAAGTGGCGGCAAAGCCAACCACAATATAAGAAAAAACCTCCATGATGCGCGTAAAAAAATTTCAGGCAGTAGTGCTAAAGCGGCAATATTTAACACCCAGTGCCAGACACCCAAATGTACCCAATGCCCCGTCCACAATCTCCACGGTTCCGAAAATAAAAGCGAATGACTATAGTGAAGATCAATGAAAAAAAACTGTAGAAACGACATTAAAGCAATGCAAAAATAAACCCACAATCTCATCAAAGTTTGTGGGTTTATTTGCTTATACAGCTTACTCATCACCTAAGCTGCACTCAGCATGTGTCGGTTCTTTTTGACAACGAATTTTCTTTAACAAAGACATCATCTTCTTGTCATAAATGCCTTCACGCACTAAAGAAATCCGTGAAAGTCTAGACATCTCTTGATATCGCGCACGATTCGCATCAGTGATTCGCACCCAATACTTTGGATCAACTTCAGACTCATAGCCTTTGACCGTTTTCATGTATGCGCTGAATTGCCCCGCAATATATTCACGAGACTTTTGACCGAAATCCGCAGGGAATCGATCGGCATGTACGATAATTTGTAAACTGACTTGAGCAAGGACGTAATCGACGATTCCACCATTCTGCCCCAATCCGCGATACAACTCTAATGGTCGATAGGCAGTCGCAGGCACAACGACAATATCCACTTTGCCATTATTAAATTTTCCCGCAAAATTAGTCAGGTCAGAAGGATCTGATTGCGCACCAAGATCTCGAACCAACTTCGCTTGCGCTTTATCGTAGTCAAAAATCGCTATTTTCTTATTTGGGAGACGCTCTGGACTATCAATCCGTCGATCATTCACAAAACCATAAGCCGCACCAAAGGGCATGACGCCAATGACTTCATAGGTCTGCCCATCAAAGTTTGTCTTCATATATTGTGCTGCGGCAGGACTACTCAACACCGAAACTAGCGTTCGCATGTGATCATAGCTTGGAATAGCCCCAACCGATTCAATACTACCCGTAAATGGGTTAAATGGACGTGCACGCAGCCCAGTCACTACGACCGCGTCACAGTAGCGAACACGAAAATCTTCACTGGCCACGCGTTCATCAACATAGCCTTTCAACTCAAAATCCACACCAAGCGTTGCAGCTTTAACTTGATAATCTTTAAGTCTGCCGAATACTTCGCCATTTTGACCCATGATGTCCCAAACGCATAAACGGCGTTTAATGGGCTCGGCAGCATTCGCAAACGAACTGGCTAGACTGGTGATGATCACCGCGACACAAAACCTCATCAAGCGTGAAGCCACTTTCTGATGTTGTATGACTAAAGATGGAACATTCACATACTGTGTGCTCATTTGATTTTGACCGCACGACCTCATTACCCACCCCATTTGAAAACCCCAACCTCGAAAACACTTTTTTCAACACTGATCAAATTGACCTTTACTGACAACATAGAATAAAACCGCCTCTGACGGCGGTTTTATCTGTTCACCGGAGCAATCTAATTATCATTAAATTGCTCGTGGTGCATCTTTGTATCATGACTATTAGTTCAGTAGATCATCAACCTTAGAGGTATCAACATCGCTTTCATCCCAGAACTTATTCAAGCCATCTTCTGGAGCGCGCTTACCCGTTTTATCAGTCCAATAACGATCTGCGATACCCCAAACTTGGTGTCCGCCCATCGCATCAAACAGCTTGTATTTTGGATTGACGGGCATGTTCTGTTCAACTGAAGCACCGTAAGTTTTCAGTGCATCACGAATTTTGTCATCTTGACCCGTTGCTTGAGCAGCCAATGCGTAAATCGCATGTGATAGACGCACACCTTTACGCTCACCCAAACGGGTTGAGTCTTTAATGGTTTGCCATGGATCAGGCTTGCCTTCACCAGCACCTGGTAGAAGCACCCAGATTGCAGCACGAATCGCTAATGGTGCACCCCAGAACTGCTCGTTATCCAAGCACTTCATTCCGCGCTCAACCACAGCCGCGATATCTTTAGGCACGTTTACAGCACCTTGTGATGCGATGTCATTGGTAACCGCTTGCAGACCTGCAACCATACCGAGCAGATAAATGGTCTTATCAAGATCAGTACGCATGGTTGGGCATTGCTCGCCCAATTTAATACGATATTTACGCTCATACGTTTCTTGGAACATTTGATATGCCGCATATTGGCGAGTTGCAGCAACGGCCGACCAACGTTTTTGTGCAATACGTTGATCTTGCG
>JASLJB010000190.1 GCA_030152605.1 Acinetobacter sp.
TCAGTTGCTGATCGAAGTCAGTATATAAATACATGGCGTATAGCTAGTAATATCATTATAAAGGCCAATAGCATAACGAGGATTGATCTTTCAATAAAATGCCTTTTATACATACTGAATAGCGATTTTATTGATAAGGCTCAGCAAGTGCGCATATTGTATAAATAACAAGCAATATTTCAACAATTCCGCTAAATACTCATTTTATATTCAGATAGATATCTCATTTTGTTCTAAACGACTAAACTTTAAGCTGGCCTGATCACCCATCATCAGCATCCTGCTTGCATATTGATGCTCAAATTTTCAAATAAGTATTTTCCCAACGGTTACCACCAAACTTGCCTTCGATTAACTGCACAAAATGCCCATGCACTTGATCGATCGCCAAACAGTCATCCACCTCAAGTACACCGTCCGTGTGTTGTTGTTGCCAATGCTTGGCAAAGTGTTGTTTGCCCTTGGCTTTAGCGACCATCTCATTTTGTGCCACCACCAACACATAACCATGCTGCTCACCAAACTCACGAGGATCGTAGCCGCCTAAGTTAAGCAAATAGAGCTTCTGCTCACTTTGTGCCGGGGCTGCGTGACTAAAATGGATCTGATAGTCGATCCCTTCAAACGTAATACCATTGATCTGCGCCCATGCATCAATATGCAGCCCTTGCGCTTCGCCAAACCAAGCCTGTTTCAGTTGCGTATAAGTCTGGTCCAGTGACTCACCAGCAGCCAACACGACATCATGCACTTCCATGTTGGCGCCACGATGACGTCCCCCCAACATCACGATAAATAAACTTGGCATTACCTGAGATCTCCCATGATCCATTGCACTATCACTCAAAGTTTAAGCATGATTCAGCTAATGAGATAGCGCTAAAAATAAAAAAAACGTGCCTATTGGATTCAATCGACACGTTCTTTTAAATATCTTGCTGACGCTTACATATCGACCATTTCTACACCGTCGATGCGTGCAACAGTCATCAAGTCTTTATCGCCACGACCAGAAACAGTCGCAATAATAATTTGATCCTTCGACATGGTCGGCGCCAACTTGGTGACATAAGCCATGGCATGTGCACTTTCCAATGCCGGAATAATCCCCTCAATATGGGTCAAATCACGGAAGCCTTGTAAAGCCTCTTGGTCATTGATCGGCATATAGTTCACACGTTGCATATCCTTGAGGAAGCTGTGCTCAGGACCAACACCCGGATAGTCCAGACCCGCTGAAATACTATGCGTTTCAATGATCTGACCTTCAGCATCTGACATCAAATAGGTGCGGTTACCATGTAATACCCCAACATGGCCTGCATTGAGCGGTGCGGAATGCTGGCCGGATTCAACGCCGAGACCCGCCGCTTCAACCCCATAAATCTTGACATCGCTATCGTTGAGGAATGGATAGAACAAGCCCATTGCATTAGAACCACCGCCAACACAGGCCACCAATGCATCTGGTAGACGACCAGCTTGATCCAAGATTTGCTGACGTGCTTCACGACCAATGATTGATTGGAAGTCACGAACCAACTGCGGATAAGGATGCGGGCCAGCCACAGTCCCAATCACATAATAGGTGGTATCCACGTTGGTGACCCAGTCACGCATGGCTTCATTCATGGCATCTTTGAGGGTTTTAGAACCACTCTCGACCGGCACGACTGTCGCACCCAATAGACGCATACGATAGACGTTCATGGCCTGACGTTTGACGTCTTCAGCGCCCATAAACACCACACATTCAAGACCTAAACGCGCAGCAATCGTCGCAGTCGCCACACCATGTTGACCGGCGCCGGTTTCAGCAATGATACGTTTTTTGCCTGAGAGTTTGGCCAGCAATGCTTGACCAATGGTGTTGTTGACCTTGTGCGAACCGGTGTGGTTCAAGTCTTCTCGTTTAAGGTAGATTTGTGCGCCGCCCAGATGTTTAGACCAACGTTCAGCATAATACAAAGGACTTGGGCGACCGACATAGTGCGCCAAATCGCGATCAAATTCTGCCAAAAACTGCGGGTCATCTTTCATACGGAAATAGAGCTTTTCTAAATCCTGTAATGCCGCCATCAATGTTTCTGACACAAAACGTCCACCATGGATTCCAAAATGACCTTTGTCATCTGGGAACTGGCGATAATCAATCGTATTACTTTGCTGATCCACCTAGGACTCCTTGCATAAACTGTTGAATAAGTTGTTGATCTTTTATACCTTTCGCAGACTCCACCCCACCACTGACATCCACCGCATAGGCTTGAGTCGCGTGTATGGCCTGTTGAATATTGTCTGGATTGAGTCCACCTGCCAAGATCAAGGGCATTTCACTGTGTGGAAATGTCGCCCAATCAAATTGCAAGCCGGTGCCACCTTTCAGCTCTGGATGCCATGCATCTAATAGCACGGCACTGGCGCCCACCTGTTGATATTGCTGGATTTGATCTGCGATATCCAGCGCTGGTTTGACTTGTATGGCTTTATACCAACGGCGCTTGGTCTGCTGTGCAATCTGTTGGCATTGTGCTGGACTTTCATCGCCATGTAACTGTAACACATCAAGGGGAATCTGCTGCAAAACTGCATTGATTTCATCAGCATCGGCATTGACGAATAAGCCGACGATACTGACATAGGCCGGAATATGTCGCACCAAGCATAGTGCTTGTTCAATACTGACATGACGTGGACTCGGTGGATAAAACACCAAACCAATCGCATCTGCACCCGCATTAACAGCAGCATGGATATCTTCAACACGGGTAATGCCGCAAATTTTGGCACGCGTTCGCATAGTCATAAGGCTCAAATCAAGACAGACCGATGGTCTTAGAGTAGATAAAGATCGCTATTGTAATTGAATTTTTAAGCTTTGCGTGCAGATTATCACGCAAACAATTTTCATAAAAAAGCCCTAACTCAAGTTAGGGCTTTTCGTAAAGACATTGATGTTAACGCTTATTTCATTGCATAACGCAAAGTTAACCAAGCTGTGCGTCCGTCTTGGTTATATCCCTGACTGGTTTCGTATTGCTTATCAAACATATTCACCAGTTTAGCTTGGATAGAAAAATCTGGATTGACTTGATAAGCCACTCGAACATCAGCAGTCGCAAAGCTTGGTAAATACGCTGTATTCAAGTTTTCCTCGTCAACATAACGCTTGTCTTCGGCATGTACCGCGCCACCGACAGTCCATTCCTGCATTTTATAATCTGCACTGAGGTTTAAGATTTGCTTAGCGCGATAGTTGATTTGTTTGCCACGAGACTCATCAGAACTGCGGTTTTCAGGGTCTTGGTAAGTGTAGCTTGCATTCCACTGCCAGTTATCTAGGTTCTGACCGAGATTCAATTCAACACCACGAATACGTGCTTTATCGACTTGGCTCGCATACCAATCCCATGAACCAGGTGCGGTTGGACGCCAAACGATTAAATCTTCGATCTCATTATAGAAGCCAATCAATTCCCAGTTTATGTCGACAACTTGACCTTTCAAGCCCAACTCATAGTTTTTCGACTCTTCAGGCACCAATTGCTCATTACCACCGTAAGGACTGTAAAGATCATTAAAAGTTGGTGCCTTAAATGCTGTACCGTAACTCATATAGGCCATGATTTGATCATTGAATTGATAACCCAATGAGACATTACCCGTCGTATGTGTACCAAACTGTTGGTTATCATCTAAGCGTAAAGCTGCTTGAAGATCAAACTGACCTACATTTGCCAAGTACTGCGCGTAATAGCCAAAATTATCTCGAGATTTGCCATCGAGTACAGCATCTGAAGCATCTAACTTGTCGTTCAGGTAATCAACACCAAGCAATAAGGTGTTATTTTTATCAAACTCTACGGTATTTAACCAAGAAGCCGTTTCTTTAATACTGGTATAGTTCAGAGTCGATTTTTTATCGCTGAAAATCTCATACTTATCTTCTGAGCGTCCCACTTTGAACTTGGTATTCCACATATCAAATGGCGAATAAGATAAGCCAAGTCCATAGACTTCTTGACGTACTCTATTATATGGGTCGACTGCATAACTATTGTCATAATACGTTTTGCCTTCAACATGTAAGGCATTCATCTCGACTGATAACTGATCATTAAATTGATGACCCGCATTGAGCAAGGCAGAAAAGTTACGATAGCCATCACGATCTGGTTCGATCAAAGTCGATGTCGCATCGATCCCATCTGTTTTCGTTCCAGTAACACTGAGCGTACCCCAAGTATCGCCTTGGCGTAGATTTACGCCCGCAGTGCCTTCATAGGTTTCATGCGAGCCATAGCCCAATGTCACAAAAGGTTTAACCCCATCTTGCGTCGCTTTACGAGTAAAGATTTGAATGACACCAGCGATTGCATCTGAACCATATAAACTTGAACGTGGCCCACGAACCACTTCCACACGTTCAATTTGATCAATTGGCAAATGTTCAAAAGCAGTTTGTCCTGTGGTCACCGAACCGAGACGTTGACCATCCACAAGGACTAATACCGCATTAGAATTACTGCCACGAATTGAAATACTTGAAGGTTGACCACGTCCACCATTACTTTTATAAGTCACGCTAGGCAAAGTTTTTAATAGGTCTTCAAGTGAATGGAACTGTTTGCGCTCAATTTCTTCACGATCAATGATCGTAACACCAGCCATAGTGTTTTTATCTTCAACAGCAACACGGTTCGCAGTCACGTTAATCGTCGGTAAAACGTCAACAGCCATCGCAGCTGAAAGCGGTGTCAATACAAAAATAGAGCTCAGTACTGACTTATGAAGTAAGTTCATGAATTTTCCCTTCGCACCACCCGTGCGAACTATAAAATGAATAATGCTGGGGCAGAACAAAGGTAAGCAATAAACACACATGTGCTACGCGATCCCGCTTTATCAGCCACGGCATTGAATTTGGTATGACATCAGGCCGGTCTCCGGACTTAAGTGAGCAATGCAATTCGACAGTTCACTTTCACCGTTGCGGGGGCAGTGTTAGCTTAAATAAACGACTAACTTCCCAGTTTCACTTCTATGAGAAGCACCTGAAGCGCCCGAAGATTAGTTTCCGAGCAATATGAAGTCAAGCTTAAATTGATTTTTTCAAAATGACTATTCCCCAGTAAAACCCGATATTCTAGTCGCTGATTTAGTACATTATTTAGTAGAGGAAATCAGATGGGACATCGTTTAAGTAAGATTTACACACGTACCGGCGATAAAGGCACCACCGGTTTAGGCGATGGCTCTCGTGTGGCCAAAGACGACCTGCGTATTCACGCACTCGGTGATGTGGATGAACTGAATGCTATCATCGGGGTATTACGCGCACAGATCAGCCACAGTCAAATCGACGATCAAGCTGCTTGGGATCACTCCTTGAGTTTGATCCAACATTGGCTGTTCGACTTGGGCGGTGAGGTGTGTATCCCAAACTATCACCTGTTGCAGAGCGTGTGTGTCGACCATCTCGAACAAGAGATTGATCGTATGAATCAAAACCTACCGATGCTCAAAGAATTTATCCTCCCCGCGGGCAGCCTGAGCTGTAGCTATGCGCACCAGGCCCGTGCAGTATGTCGCCGTGCAGAACGCAGTTTGATGACGGTGCATGCGCGAGATCAAAACATCCAAGCCACCGCACTGCAACTGATCAATCGCCTCTCGGATTGGCTCTTTGTGGCCTCACGTGCCTTGCAACGTGCAGAAGGCGGTCAAGAAGTCCTATGGCAAAAGAACATCAATCAGCAAATCGATCAGTAAGCTCGAAGCGAAAGCAACAGCGCTTGAACTTCGGCCTAATATTGACTATACATGAAGGCACTGATTGGTCTAAAGAGAGCTGAAAGCATGCGTATCATTGGTCATCGCGGCGCGCGTGGCGAAGCGCCTGAAAACACATTGGCGGGGTTTCAATATCTACATGATTTGGGTCTGCGCGCGGTGGAGTTTGATGTCAGGCAACTCCCCGATGCAACGCTGGTGGTGATGCATGATGACAACTTCATTCGCACAGCAGGTGTGGTCCAAGACCTTTATAGCTGTGCTGAAGCTGATCTCGCTGCATACAACCAAGCCTCAAGCTGGAAAGACTGGCCGTCGCAAGTGACCCCGTTACTTAACCAAGCACTGACCTTAATGGCGGCATTTGAACATCTCGAAGTCGAAATTAAAGCAGTCGAACATCGAGATGAGGCCGAACGCTTGATCAACAGTCTGATCCTGCAACTCACACACCCCGAACAGCAACAAAATATCGTGATCACCAGCTTTGACCCGCAGGTCTTGGTCGCTGCCCAACAGTTGGCACCACAGATTCGACGCGGATTGTTGATTGAAAACCCACGACTGAAACACGCCATCGAACTGGCACTTGAACTTGGCTGCCATCAGATCGGCTGGATGGATCAACTCGCAAGTGAGCAAGCGATCGTAGCAACCCATGCCGCCCGTATGGCCGTCAGTGTCTGGACCGTGAATGATCTGGAGCGGGCTTTACAGCTCAAAGCCTTAGGCGTCGAGGGGTTAATTACCGATTTCCCGAAACGCATGCAAGCGCTTTTCACCTAAGTCTTGCGCTATGGCTGGCTGTTGCAAGCCTATTAAATGATTCTTAAAAGGCAGAGATGAATAGCGAAAGATTTGGTAAAGTTCACAAAAACATTTGGATAACTTTCGCTCAACAGTCAATGCCTGCCATCCATGCTTTAATTGCAAGAATTTAAATCTTTTCAATACCATCGGTTAACTATTTAGCTTCCTATCTTGTTTACGTTAAAATCGATCAATAGAATGATTTAATCTGTTACTGTTGAGCCGAATACAAATGTACAATAATGCTAGTGCACATTTATTCGCTCATGCTAAGATCTTTCGGAACATAGCCTATAAAAATAGATCCGCTATGTTTTGATATTTTTTTATGTTTTGAAGTCTTTGCCTTCTTTTCAGGTTTCTAGGAGTGCTGTTGGAGATGAATCCTCCCCTACCCAAAGCCCCGATCAATTGGATTGCGATTTTTGCGCTGATCTTTTTACCGATCGTCGCTGTCATCGCAATTCCAGTTTATGCCTACCACCACGACTTTAGTTTGGCGGCTTGGCTGAGTTTATTTTTTCTTTTGGCTATGAGCAGCCTCGGGATTACCGCGGGCTATCATCGTTTATGGGCACATAAAGCGTATGAAGCATCACTCCCGCTAAAAATCTTACTCATGATTGCGGGTACTTTTGCGGTACAAAATAGTATCTTGTTTTGGTCATCAGGCCATCGTACCCATCACCGTCATGTCGATGATGTGGACAAAGATCCGTATTCGATTAACAAAGGTTTCTGGCATGCCCATATGGGATGGATGCTGCGTGATTATCCCGCTGCTGAACCGAACTTTAGAAACGCACCCGATTTACTCAATGACAAATTAGTCATGTTCCAACACAAATACTATGTGCCCTTGGTCATCCTTGTGCATGTGGTGATTCTTGGTACTGTCGGTTGGGCTGTCGGTGATGTATGGGGTGTGGTGTTGCTCGGTGGTTTACTGCGCTTGATCCTCAGTCATCATGTGACTTTCTTTATTAACTCGCTGTGTCATATGTGGGGCAAACGTCCTTATACCGATGAAAACACGGCGCGTGATAACTTTGTTTTGGCCATCGCCACATGGGGCGAGGGTTATCATAACTATCACCATATCTTCCAATATGACTATCGTAATGGGGTGAAATGGTGGCAGTACGATCCAACCAAATGGTTGATTTGGAGCTGTTCTAAATTGGGCTTGGCGAAAAACTTACGCCGTATCCCGAGCTTCAATATCAAAAAAGCAGAACTTGCCATGCGTTTTAAATATGCAGAACAAGATTTGGCGGTATATGGTCATGATGTTAATGCGGACTTAAATGCAATGAAGCAGAAAGTTGCGCAAGAATATGAGGCCTTTACCCATACCTTGAACGATTGGGCCAAACTCAAAGAACAAGAGTTACAGGCCAAGAAAGCTGCTGTAGCAGAAAAAATTCACAACATGGATGTCAAACTCAAAGTTGACTTTCAGTTGGTGGAACAGCAACTCAGCTTCCATCGTGAACGTCTTGAGACCTTGATGCGGAGCATCAAAAAGAGCACCGTGTCAGAGTAACTGATCGGTTGCGATTGCAATAAAAATTGATGCTTAAATCATCCCCGACTTCGGGGATGATTTATTTTTAAGTTCTGCTTTTTTGTTATAGTAAAGTTCAGTTTCTCGGTGTTGACGTGTTATGCAGATTATCTCTCGCTATTCTTCGCTTGATCCAGCGCTGTACCATCAGCAAATGCCTAGCCCACTCATCGGTGCCAAAGCCGGACATTTCAATCGGGCGCTCGCAGATCAATTGCAGTGGAGCACAGAAGAAAAAAATCAATGGGTTGAGATCTGTAGCGGTCAAACAACCTGTGCAGATTTCCAGCCTTTGGCGATGGTTTATGCCGGTCATCAATTTGGTCAATGGGCAGGACAACTCGGTGATGGTCGCGGCCTACTGATCGCCCAAGTCTTGGATCGTGCGGGCAAGGTCGTTGATTTACACTTAAAAGGTGCAGGTAAAACCCCCTACTCCCGTATGGGCGATGGTCGTGCGGTACTGCGCTCAGTGATTCGTGAATATCTCGCAGGGCATGCCCTCAACGCACTCGGTGTCCCCGCTAGTGATGCCGTTGGTTTCACCACATCCAGCCAACCGATCCTACGTGAAAAAATTGAAGCAGCCGCGATGATGCTCCGCAGCAGTGACTGTCATATTCGTTTGGGTCACTTTGAGTGGATCAATCAATATGCGCCTGAATTGTTGAAGGACTTTGTCGATCAATGTATTGCCTGGCACTATCCAGACTGTGTCCATGCCGAAAACCCGGTGTTGGCGTTTGCGCAACAAGTGATTCAACGCACGGCAGTCATGATCGCCAAATGGCAGCTTTGCGGTTTTGCCCACGGCGTGATGAATACGGACAATCTCAATATCACGGGCTCAACACTCGACTTTGGACCATACGGATTTATGGAGCGTTTCCGCCCCAACTGGATCAACAACCATTCTGATCACCATGGACGCTATAGCTATCAGCAACAACCCAGCATGGGACATTGGAACTTGTGGGTTTGGCTCAACAACTTGATTCCGTTGGCTGCCGAAGCGGAGAAAGAAAAGTTTAAACACGACTTGGCACAGTGCCTAACCCATTTTGAAACCACCTTCTTAGAGCACTATCGTTTCGGTCTGTGTGAAAAAATGGGCTTGCCGGCGTTTCATCATGACAGTTTCGACTGCGCGATGGCATTCTTGAAAATATTGCAGACTGAACAACTCGACTATAGTCAGAGCTTTATCCGTTTACAGCATCAGCAATATAGCGCACTCAGAGATGACTGCCTGGATTTGCGTGGCTTCGATCAGTTTATGCAACAGTACCAACAGATTCGTGGCCATCAAGATACCGCCGAACTCGATGCGCGCATGCAACAGGTCAATCCCGTGTATATCCTGCGCAATCACATGGCTCAAACGGCAATTGAACATGCGGAACAAGGTGATTTTTCTGAGGTGGATCGCCTATTTGAATTGCTGAGTCAACCCTATACCCCTCAGCCACAACGTGAACGTGCAGCAGACCGAGCACCGCTCCCGAATGATGTGCCTGACGTCATGGTCAGTTGCTCATCTTGAGCAGTGAGGCTGAAACAAGCACCACTCCATTTTCAGCGCTGTTTTAGCGTGCTGTGGATAAGCGCATGTTTATCCACAGACTGTCAACCCGCGGACTCCAATCGGTTGGGCTTGTTTTTATTTTCAATTCATCTACAGTTGAGCCCATCAAATAATGTGACTTAGACCATAACAATGCAGAACAAAAACAACCGCAAAAGTTTAATTCTTAGCCTTTTGATGATCATGCTATTGGGTGTTTTGTTATATGCCTATCAGCGTTATGAACGCTATCTACCCGCTCAACCCACGGCATCCGTAGCCGCCAGCTTAGATGCTGAACAAATTGCAAAAATAAAAACCACCACACCCATTACTGAAATTCGAGTCTATAAAGCCGAACGCCAACTGCAGCTACTTAGTCAAGATCAGGTAATTCGACGCTATGATATGCGGCTTGGCTTTGCACCAGAAGGTCATAAACAACAAGAAGGTGATGGCAAAACCCCTGAGGGGCGCTATAGCATCGATTGGCGTAACAGCAAAAGTGCTTTTTACAAGTCACTGCACATCTCCTACCCCAACGCCCAAGACCAAGCACATGCCAAGCAGCTCGGCGTTTCAGCCGGTGGTGACATCATGATTCATGGTTCAGCCAATGCCAGCACCACCCAGCTACCGAATATGATGCAGTATATGCCACGCAATGACTGGACCTTGGGCTGTATTGCCGTACGCAATGTCGACATGGATGAGATTTGGCAATTGGTTGAAAATGGCGTTCCGATCGACATCTATCCCTAAGCGTCCTGTGGATATTCAAAACGATAGCCCACACCATATACCGCTTGAATCCACTCATGGCGGTTGCCCGTTTCCGCCACTTCGGCAATTTTACGGCGTAAGTTTTTGATGTGGCTGTCGATGACACGGTCAGCCACATCAAAGCTATCTGGATTGATGTGATCGAGTAGATGCGCACGTGAGAACACCTGCCCCACATGTTCTAAAAACAACTCCAATAAACGAAACTCGGTCGGGGTCAGGTTGAGGGGTTTTTGTTGATACCAAATTCGTTGCTGACCTTTGTCCATCCGAAATAGATCATGGCTTTCAGGCTCAGCTTTGCGCTCCAAACGACGCAATACCGCTTGTACCCGGGCGACTAATTCTTTGGGACTAAAAGGTTTACACACATAGTCATCGGCGCCCATATTCAATCCCAAGACACGATCAATCTCTTCAGTACGTGCAGTGACCATAATGATCGGCAAATCTGACTGTTCACGAACTTTACGACAGATGGTCAAACCATCCATACGTGGCACCATCAAATCAAGTACCATCAGGCTCGGCTTACGTTGTTGAAAGCTTTGATAGGCTTCTTGGCCATCATGAAACATGCCGACCTCAAAACCTGCTGCAAGCAAATAATCACGTACCAGTTGCGCCAGCTCCACTTCATCTTCGACCAACATAATGTATTTCATAAACGAGTCCTTATTGTATTTTCATCATTTTAAAAAAGTAAGTTTACAGCGCAAACCACCCAGTGGAGAGTGTTCAAAACTTAAATGCCCACCCAGTGCTTGGGCGATTTTGCATGACAATGCCAAGCCCAGTCCGGTTCCGCCAGTGCTTCGGGTGCGCGAGTCATCGACACGATAGAAGCGCTCGCCCAGACGCTGCAATTGTTCATCACTGAGGCCATACGGGCTGTCATCCACATACAGGGTCCAGTGTTGATCATCTTGTTGCGTATGGATTTGGATTTCACCGCCGGCTTCGGTATAGCGCACACAGTTGCCGAGTAAATTCACCACGATTTGCTTAAAGCGATCTCGATCCAATTGCAACAGCGTACCACTGCCCTGCACTTGGATACTGAGCTGAGCTTGCTCTAGTCGACTTCTAAAATTTTCAACCTCTTGCTGTACCACATCCCATGGATCGACGGGATTGAAATAACAAGTCAGCTGTAAGGCATCGGCTTGCGCCAAATCCGCAAGATCTTGGGTGAGTTTTTTCAGACTGGCAACCTGGCGCATCATCGCTTCAAGATGTTCAGGGGTGGCCTGACGGATGCCATCTTGTAAGGCTTCAATCTGAGCTTGTAGCACCGCCAGCGGGGTTTTGAGCTCATGCGACGTATCCGCAACCCATTGCTGACGTGAATGTTCATGCTGGTGCAGGATCTCCGCCAATTGATTGAGCTGATTGGATAAATCACCCAACTCATCATTACGATTAATCTTGACCTGATGTTGGTAATTGCCATTGGTGAGTTCACGTGTGGCATTCAGTAAGCGTTGAATCGGCTTTCTAAAATAAGTCGCCAATAACAGTGCGGTGATGAGACTGACCAAGAAGGTCATGACATAAACCAAGAACAAATAACGTTTTTGATTACTAAAGAAGTTGATACTTAAGGCATCATCCTCATCCAGTACCGACTTTAAGCCGAGATAACCGACGACTTTGTCATTCACCATAATCGGTCGATAAGACAACTGCTGCGCACTGCCTTCACCAACAATAAAGTGCTGATTTGCATCAAACAAAGACAAACGCGAACTCAAACCCAAACGGTCTGGCATGGCAATAATACGTTTCTGAGGGTTTTTAGCTGGAGTTTCGGGTTTTTCTTCAGCAGTACTGCTTTTTCGTTCTTTGTTTTTGGTTCGATATAAATTCTGATTGGCGCTC
>JASLJB010000238.1 GCA_030152605.1 Acinetobacter sp.
GTACCCATTTTTTTGGCATGATTTTCAGGAGCATATGAACTCACGGCTTGACCATATTTGAGTGCTTGCAACTTGCGAATCATCACAGGACCGAGCACTAGACCAATGGTCAGTGCGGTTAAAACACTGAGCAAAGAACGCAATGTTAAATAACGAACCACCTGAAACGAACTATGGTAGCCCGCCAGTTGTTCAAATAACCATAACAACATTTAGAGTTTCTCCATCAAATCAGCCATCAACGTTTCCATATGGGTATAACGAGAACCTTTAAATAAGAAACTCATGGACTGCTGTTGATGTTCTTCAGTCAATTTCATTAAATAACTCAAAGCATCTGCTTGGTTGCGAAACGCATGAACCCGCTCAGATGCCGCCCCTTGTTGCACTGCTTGTGCATATTCGCCCACCGCAACAATCTGCGCGAGTGGCAACTGTATCAGATCTCGACCAAGATCATGGTGCTCTTGTGCTGCAGCAGCACCTAGCTCACCAATATCGCCCATCACCATGACTGTAACGCCACTTTGTTGCGACAATACTTCAGCTGCGGCACGCATTGAACTTGGATTGGCATTGTAGGTGTCATCAATCAACAGCATGTTGTGATGCTGAATAAAGTTCAGACGTCCTTTGGCACCCTGTGCAGTCGCCAAACCGGAGACGATCTGATCCAGATCGAGTCCGATCGCCAAAGCAAAGGCAGCTGCTGCCTCGGCATTGTGCACATTATGCAGTCCAGCAAAGCCTAATTCGACTGCGCGTACGCCCTGCGGTGTATGCAACTCAAACTGTGAGGACTGCGGATGCAGTTGAATGTTGTCTGCATAGACATCCCCACCCTGACCGAAGCTCAGACGCTGATCTGTCGCAATCGCGGAGGCGATCTGGGCATGATAGTCATCTGCGGCCGGCAGGATCGCAATACCCTGTTGTGGTAGATGTGCATAAATCTCTGATTTGGCGCGACAAATCCCATCTCGCCCACCGAACTCACCCAAGTGCGCAGTACCGATATTCAAGATCCCCGCAACCTGTGGCTGGACCAAGCCTGCGGTGTAATCGATTTCACCTTGATGACTAGCACCAAGTTCCATCACCGCATATTGATGTTCAGCGCGCAGCTCGAGCAACATCATCGGCACACCCAAATCATTATTCAGATTACCGCGTGTCACCAAAGTCGCTGCCTGCTGTGACAGGATACTGCTCAGCATTTCTTTGACCGTGGTTTTGCCACTGCTACCGGTCAAGGCAATCACTTTCAGATGCGGATGTTCAGCACGACGATAAGCACCCAGATGCCCCAAAGCCAAACGTGTATCGGCCACCACGAGCTGATCGATCTCGATCCCCAACGCCGCTGTATCGATCGGCTGACTCACGATCGCGACCGTACAACCTTGCTGTGCCACTTGGGCCACAAAGTCATGCGCATCAAAACGCTCACCTTTGAGCGCCAAAAATGCATCGCCCGGTCCAGCATGCCGTGAATCAGTCAAAATACGCTGAATCGGCGCCTCAGCAGCGCGATCTAAATACCAATGGCCTTGTGTCGCAGCTTGTAATTGTTCAGCACGCCACGGCTCAAGCGTGGCGGTGCTGGTGGTAGAGGTATGCATTTTTTTTCCTATAACCTGATTGCTTAATGCGTATTGCTTATTGTGCAGGATATGCTGATCGTGGCTGATGGTTTTGATGTTCAAGTGCGGCTTGCACCTCAATCACATCATCAAACCAATGGCGTACGCCTTCAATTTCTTGATAATTCTCATGGCCTTTGCCCGCAATCACCACGATATCACCCGGTTGACTGTGCTGAACCGCATATTTGATCGCCTCACATCGGTCTCGAATTTCGATCCAATCATGCCCAGTAAAATCAATGCCCTGCTTCATATCGGCAAAGATTTGATTGGGATCTTCATGGCGTGGATTGTCTGAACTCAACACCACTTGATCGGCTTGGGCCAGTGCGGCTTGGGTCATCAATGGACGCTTGCCGCGATCACGATCACCGCCACAACCGACGATGGCCCAAAGACGATGATTAACATGGCGTTTTAAGGTTTTTAACACTTGAATCAAGGCGTCTGGGGTATGCGCATAGTCGACCACAAATAGGCGCTCCGCATCCCGAATCACCTGCATCCGGCCGGGAGCCCCCTGTAACTGCGGTACCAACGCGATCAACTGCGCCAAATCAAAACCGGCCTGCTCTGCCACAATCAAACTGGCGATCAGGTTTTCGATATTAAAATGCCCCAACAATGGACTATGCACATCAAATTCGGCCTGACGGGTTTTCAATCTAAAACGCACACCGTCGAGGCTGTATTGGATCGAGAAGACTTGATAATCTGCGGCTTGACGGGTGGAGTAGGTCAAGATTTTTGGATGTGCCGGATTGCGACTGGCCGCATCCAACATGATGTGTGCATGCGCATCATCGGCATTAATGATCGCGACTTTTAGCGTTGCAAATAAAAATAACTGCGCTTTGGCTTCGGCATAGGCTTCTAGCGTTCCGTGATAGTCGAGATGATCACGACTCAAATTGCTATAGGCTGCCACTTGGATATTCGAGCCGTTTAAACGCCCCTGCTCTAAGCCATGCGAACTGGCTTCAATCGCTGCAAACTTGGCACCCTGCGCCACATAGTCATGTAGTTGTTGTTGTAAGTGCAACGCATCTAAAGTGGTGTGACTTGAGGCTTCAAGATTGGGCAAGATGCCATTGCCGGTGGTGCCCATGACTGCACAGCGTGCGTGGCTCAGCATCAACAACTCTGCCACCAAACGTGCAATCGTGGTTTTACCATTGGTGCCGGTCACGGCGAGGACACTGATCGCTTCAGTCTGATCACGCTGACTTAAGTAAAGCTGCTGCCATGTCCCCATCAACTGGCGTACATCCGCACAGACCCAGCTCGGTTCAACCGCCAGTTCTGACTCGCTGATCACCGCCAAAGCCCCAGCGGCCAAGGCATTTTCAGCAAAGGTCTGGGTGTTGTTGCTTTGGCTATAACTGTTGAGTGCAATAAAAATTTGCCCAGCTTGTACTTGTCGACTGTCCAGACAAAAGCCGTTAAAGGGCTGTGTCATCCATGGCTGTAGCGCCTCGACCGGATAAATATCATTAAAACTTATGCTCATAAGGGACTCATTTTTTTGCAACTAGTGGCATATCTAGCGGTCGATCTAAAGGGACATTCATCAAACGTAGTGACTCTTGCATGATGCGTGCAAATACAGGTGCAGCCACCAAACCACCGTAGTACTGACCACGTGGGTTTTCCACCACCACGATGATCGCCAAGCGCGGATCACTGATCGGCGCAACACCGGCGAATAAGGCACGATATTCGGTATTGGAATAACCACGATGATCGGGACGTAATTTATGTGCGGTCCCGGTTTTACCCCCGACACGATAACCCGGAATCACGGCTTGTTTGGCCGTACCCCCCGGCATGGTGACTTGTTCGAGCATCAACAATACTTGATCGGCGATCTTGGCTTGCACCACTTGCTCGCCCTTGGGTTCGTCTTCAAGTTTATATAGGCTCAGCGGATGTTGTACACCATGATTGGCCAGCATGGCATAGCCCTGCGCCAGTTGTAGCATGGTGGCGTTGATGCCGTAACCATAAGCCATGGTGCCGACTTCAGAGACGTTCCATTTGCTCGGTGGCAAGATTAAACCGCCACTTTCACCCGGAAATTTCACTGCCGAACGCTGACCAAAGCCAATGCGTTTAAAGAAAGTCGGTAGGGTCGAATACGGCATAGAGAGTGCGATTTTGGCAGAGCCGACGTTCGAAGACTTGACGATCACGCCCGTCACAGTCAAAGAACCGTAGTTGTGGGTATCACGAATGGTGTGATTACCGATACGCATGCTGCCGGGACTGGTCGAGATCACGGTATTTGGGGTGTATTTACCACTGTCTAAGGCCGCCGCCACCGTAAACGGTTTCATGGTTGAGCCTGGCTCAAACATATCGATCGCACCACGGTTACGCATGGCGTCTTTGTTTTTTAAGCTTTCTTTGTCATTCGGGTTATAGGACGGCCAACTGGCCATGGCCAAGATCTCACCGGTTTTCACATCCACGGTGATCGCCGAAGCAGAACGAGCGTTATTGGCCACCCCGACTGCGGTCAGCTCACGGTACATGATGTACTGTAAACGCGAGTCGATACTCAGGGTAATGTCTTCACCCGCCACCACTTCTTTGATGATTTCAGGGGTTTTGACATTATTGCCGTGTTTATCACGCACCACAGTTTGCTGACCATCGGTCCCAGCCAAACGTTTATTGAGCTGCATTTCCAGCCCTTCAATCCCAGTGCCTTCACTGTTGGTGAGACCAATAATCTGTGCGCTGGCTTGTGGCTGTGGATAGTAACGTTTATAAGCTTTTTCGGCATACACACCGGCAAAGTTACGCGCGATGATCTGATCAGACTGCGGCGGCGGCACTTCTTTTTTCAGCACCATATAACGTGAACGTGGACGTTCATTGAGTTTCTTTTTCAGATCGGCACGATCAATGCCAACCGCATCCGCGAGTTCATCGAGGTTGAGATTTTTGGTCGGTAATATACGTTTTATTTTACGATTGTTGGGTTGGGTTTTGAGTAAGTCGGTCACGCGCTCGAATTCGGCTTTGGTGTCAAAGTAATCTCGCGGGTCAATCACCACTTTCATGATCGGGGTACTGATCGCCAACGGTACGCCGTTGCGATCACTGATCACACCACGCATCGCCGACAGCTTGACCGTTCTCATAATATTGGCATTGGCTTTATTTTGCAAAAAGTCTTTATTGATCACTTGCACATAAAAAGCACGTCCCACCAAGACCACAAAACACAGCAACACCACCGCCCACATCAAATGAAAACGTCGCAAGTCGGGCGCGAGCGAGGGTTTCGCCGAAATGGATTGCTGTGCCTTGCGCGTAGGCTTTTTCCGCTTTACTACCATTGACTTACCTTATTTCTTTTGCTCAGTTTCATTGGGTAATGAAATCACGACCGTTTGTGATGCAGGTGGAGAATACATTCTCAGTTGTGTCACTGCACGGGTGCCAATTTGTGCAGTAGCGCCAAAGGTTTGTTGCTCAATCAGCAAACGTCCCCACTCGGCGTTAATATCTTCGCGTTCACGCATATAGCTGTTGTACTCGCGATAGTCATGCCGATAGGTAAACACCTGTAGCACCACCATCAAAGCACTGACAAAAACCATCCCGATCAACACGCCATAAACAGCCATTTTTTTAAATGCCAATCGATGTTGCGGCGTCGTCGCGTCTTGTTGTTTCATGATCAACCTTTTAATCATCTAAGCGTTCAGCCACCCGTAGCCATGCACTACGTGAACGTGGATTGGCTTTAATTTCTTCTGCGCTGGCTCGAATGCGATCAATTTTTTTAAGTCGGCGCGTATCTTTTACTTTTTGCGGCATGCCCCATGATAAATCTTCAGGCAATGTGGATTCTTTTTGAATAAATTGTTTAATCAATCGATCTTCAAGCGAATGAAAACTGATCACAGCAAGTCGCGCCTGCGATTTTAGCAAATTTACCGCTTGGGGTAAAAACACTTGTATGTCTTCGAGTTCTTTATTGATTTCGATACGAATGGCTTGGAAAGTTCGGGTCGCGGCATGCTTATGTTTTTCCCACTTTGGATGCGCAACTTTGACCACTTCCGCGAGTTGTCCTGTGGTTTCCATATAGCCTGCAGCCTTAATCGCTTTGGCGATCCTGCGACTATAACGCTCTTCACCGTATTGGAAAATCACGTTGGCCAAATGGGTTTCATCGACTGTCATCAACCACTCTGCGGCGGTTTGACCTTGGGAATTGTCCATACGCATGTCCAAAGGACCATCATGCATAAAGCTAAAGCCACGTTCAGCTTGGTCGATTTGCGGTGAGGACACGCCCAAATCCGCCATGATGCCATCCACCTGTTCAATGCCATGCGCTCGCATAGCTTCAGTGAGATTGGCAAAGCTGTCATGGATAATGGTAAAGCGTGGATCTTCTTGTTCGAGTTCTGCGGCAACAGCCAAAGCTTGAGGGTCTTTGTCAAAGGCATAAACACGTGAGTTTTCATCTAACTTAGAGAGTAATAATCGACTATGCCCGCCGCGACCAAACGTCCCATCAATATAGATTCCTGTATTACGCTCCCCAAGTAAAGCTTCAACAGTTTCATGTAGTAATACAGAAATATGAGACATAAGTTCAGTTTCATTTCATTCAGAAAATAGTGCTGCACATTATTACTCTGTTTTAACAAAGCTCCAAACGACTTTTTGTAGGTAAATATTATTTAGCATTGATAAAACCGTTTTTAACCCTGAATTCGGCATAGTTTTCGAATTCATCTCAGTTTCACGGCCTTTATGTGCAGTCAGTGCGTGAATAAGTCATTGTTTTCAGATGATGCTGAGATCAGCACAATGACTTATTCAGTTTCAACTTTTCACGTCTTGCGCATACAGATATTAGTTAAAGAACCAGTACACAAATAAAGAAATGATGCCGATACATAAAATATTAAGCACCATCCCGACGCGAACCATTTCACTCTGGCGGATATGCCCGGTACCAAAGACGATCGCATTCGGCGGAGTCGCCACTGGCAACATAAAGGCACAAGAGGCTCCGATCCCGATCACCACCACCAAGATTTCAGCTGGGATGTTCATCTGGTCTGCAATCGCAGCAAATACCGGCACCAACAGTGCGGCAGATGCGGTATTACTGGTGAACTCAGTCAGGAAGATAATAAATGTGGTCACGATAATGATGATCAAGAAAGGTGAAATATCACCAAAGGCGTTAGCCAAGCTCTGACCCAAGACCAGTGAGGTGCCCGAATCCTTGAGCACAGCACTTAAGGTCAAACCACCGCCAAACAACATCAACACCCCCCAGTCGGTATTGTCGGCAATATTTTTCCACGTGGCGGTACCCATGATCACCACCAAACATGCCGCCACCAGTGCGATCCAAGTATCTGTTTGACCGATGCCTAACAGCTCACCAATCTTTTTACTCAAGATCCAGGCCAAGGCAGTGCTGATAAACAGTAGCATGGTGGCGATGCGCATTTTGGTCCATGGAATATCTTCTGTGACCAGTTCCACTTTGTGATTGAGTTTTGGTCGCAACACGATATAGAGGCTGACCAACATCGCTGGCAAGATCAGCAACATCATCGGAATCCCGACCTTCATCCAATCGTAGAAGTCATAGCCCAAGGCTTTGGCTGCAATCGCATTCGGTGGTGAACCCACCAAGGTGCCTAAGCCGCCGATATTGGCTGAATATGCAATCCCGAGCAGAATAAAAACAAAGGTTTTACGTTCTTTCTGTGCATCTAAATGTGAGAGCAGACCCAAGGCCAACGGCAGCATCATCGCCGCTGTGGCCGTATTGGAAATCCACATCGACAGCACAGCCGTCACAAAAAAAATGGTAAACACT
This sequence comes from Acinetobacter sp., assembly GCA_030152605.1. Lineage (GTDB taxonomy): Bacteria > Pseudomonadota > Gammaproteobacteria > Pseudomonadales > Moraxellaceae > Acinetobacter. The sequence continues at coordinate 7,513 of JASLJB010000238.1, forward strand.
GAAAAGCCCAAATGCCCGCGTGACATGGACATAATCCACATCGCAATTTTACGATCGAGTTTTTGGATGTGTAAGGCCGTGGCCAAAGCAAAGCCGCCAAAAAACAGGAAAATAATCGGATCCGCAAAGGTACTCAGTGCCTTGCCCATGGTCAGCGGCTTTAACTCGCCCGCAGTTTCAGATGGCATGCCGATCAACAACGCCAGCACCGGCACCAACAAGGCGGTGATGGTGATATGAATCGCTTCAGTCAGCCATAAAATCGCAATAAACAGTAAAAGACTCAAGCCCTTATTGGTGCTATCCGCATAAGGTAGAATTTGATAAAGCCCAATCGACAACACGCTTGCAATTGCAATAATCACCCAACCTTTGACCAGCCCCTTGGGCATGGCGTTGGTGGGGGTTTCCAAATGAGGCACATTCATACAACATCCTTTTGAACATTCATTTCAGTACGTTTCAGTAAGTGTTAAAAATTAAAAACAGCATCTACCCACAGGGAGATTGTTCAACCCTGCGTAATGCGTAGATTTTTTAAATATTTATGTGAGATACACAACATTATATGTGCAAATTTACAAAAAAATGCAATATATGAATAAGCTAAATATAACGATCAAAAATCCCACAACGATGACCAGCTCAAGCTTTGAGCGATTTAACCCTGCACACGAATACTACAAAACCACCTTGGATGCATTACACAGCAATTGCTTGGCTTTATTTTTCAACACCGCGGCTGAACAATTTTTTTGCCAATGACTTCAGCGAAAGGAAAGGAAAGGAAAGGAAAGGAAAGGAAAGGAAAGGAAAGGAAAAAGGCTGCCTCATAAGACAGCCTCCGAAAATCAAACCTTGTGGTTTAAATTTTTAAAATTAACGTTTGTTGTTATAGATCTGGTCAAACACACCGCCATTGACGAAATGGGTCTGCTGGGCTTTCGGCCAACCACCAAATACTTCATCAATCGTAAAGGTTTTTAATTTCGGAAATTGAGCTGCGTATTTGGCCATGACTTTTTCATTGCGTGGGCGATAAAAATGCTTGGCCGCCATGTCTTGGCCCAATGGTGAATACAAATAGTTGATATAGCCGGTGGCCAACCACTTGTTGCCATTTTTCTCCACAGTACGATCCACGATCGCGACAGAAGGTTCAGTCAAGATCGAAATCGACGGATAGACAATATCGAATTTATCATTGCCTAAGGTTTTGCGCGTCACCATGGCTTCGTTTTCCCAAGTCAACAACACATCGCCGATGCCACGTTCAGCAAAAGTGGTCATCGAACCACGTGCTGCGGGGTCCATCACTTTGACATTGTGGTACATCTTGGACACGAACTCACGGGCCTTGGCATCGTTACCGCCCGGCTGTTTCAAGCTATAGCCCCATGCGGAAAGATAGATCCAACGCGGTAAGCCACCCGTTTTTGGATTGGGGGTAATGATTTCGATCCCCGGACGAGTGAGATCGGTCCAGTCTTTGATATTTTTCGGATTGCCTTTACGTATCATAAACACGATGGTCGAGGTATAAGGTGCTGAGTTATGCGGAAATTGTTTTTGCCAGTCTTTACGGATCTGACCTGACTTGGCGATTTCCTCGATATCATTGGCCAGCGCCAAAGTCACCACATCGCCTTTTAAGCCATCCACCACCGAGCGCGCTTGCTTGCCCGATCCACCGTGTGATTGTTTAAATTTAACTGTTTGACCGGTACGGCTTTTCCAGTAAGCGCCAAAAGATTTATTGAATTCATCATAGAATTCACGCGTCGCATCATAAGAGACGTTGAGAAACTCACGGTCAGCCGCCTGAACCGTTGTGCTGAGTGTTGCGGTCAGGGCTGTTGCGCTGCCGAACAGTAATACTGCGGTGAGTAATTTATTTTTAAATTGGGATTTCATGGCGAAGTCATTCTAAGTATTCATTTGAAATTTAATATAAGTAATAAACGACAAAGCTGCAATTGCGTGAGGCAGACAGTTTCAAGCGCAAGATTATGTGACCGATGTTTAAAATCCGCTGAGTTTTATACAATTCTTGCAAGTAGATCTCTGTGCAACAGTTGAGGGCTGTGCCATATCGCAGGGCAAAACAGCCTGCACTTATTTTAACCGACCAATGACAAAGCCTTGTGTAATCAAGCTTCTAGCCAAAAGTAAAATTTGTGCGTTCCAGTTAAATGCTGAGATCAAAACGCTTAGATGATGATTTTATGCAGATTATTTTTTAATGCGCATGCTCAAAAAATTGAGTTTAAAAACAAAATATATTCAATGTTTTAGGATTAATAATATTTTTTTCTTAATATATTCCAATTAGTGATAACATTACACGGATTAAATGCTAAAATGAATTACTTACATTTATACCTAAATTGTTTAACATACGGGTTACGTAAATGTAAGCTTTATCATCGACACCTTTGTTGATGAAATCAAAAAATCAGGGATTGCTTTTTCGCATACTGATTTCTTTCGTAAAGAAGCGTTTTTCACGTGATTAAAACCACGTTTTTGGTCGGATATAACTTGGGATGCAGATCCTGAGTGTAAAAAGAAAAAAATCAATCTTAGGGGATATTGGAATGAATGCTCGACTGCTTAAAATCCTAATCATAAGTTTGAGTTTAGGTTCTCTCCCTACGGTCCAAGCAGCCGTAATTAAAACAACACCAAAGTCTGTCTCCTCAAGTGTGGTGACAGATCGTCAATCACCGATTGAAAAAGCCTTAGATCAGCAAAAGCGCAGTGACAACAAGCAGATGCTCGACAGTGATCAGCTCAAAGTCCTGACCTCGATCAACAATGCGCCAACACAGAATTTCTTGGCGGATCAGCATCAACGTTTTTCGCGTTTGCTGCAAAGTCTCTTTCAACCGCACAGTTCCTAATCAAGACTGATAAAGGTCGCGCAGTGCAGTAGATTGATCTACTGTATTTGAAAGCCCAATCGCTCAGGCAAATTTAAGCCTTAAGCGATTGGGCTTTTTGGTTATAATGATGCTTATTTAGATCATGACGTTAAGCTGATTATGACTGTTCGTACTCGTATTGCCCCATCCCCAACTGGTTTCCCGCATGTGGGAACTGCTTATATCGCACTATTTAACCTCTGTTTTGCCAAGCAACACGGTGGTGAGTTTATCCTGCGGATCGAAGACACGGATCAACTACGCTCAACCCCTGAATCTGAAAAAATGATTTTGGATTCGTTGCGTTGGTTGGGTCTCAACTGGTCTGAAGGTCCAGACGTCGGCGGCCCACATGCGCCTTATCGCCAATCTGAGCGTATGCAGATCTACAAACAATATGCGCTAGAATTGGTTGAAAAAGGTCATGCATTTTACTGTTTTGCAACAGCAGAAGAGCTGGATCAGATGCGTCTCGATCAACAAGCACGTGGCGAAAGCCCACGCTATGA
>JASLJB010000267.1 GCA_030152605.1 Acinetobacter sp.
CTTTCGTCCCGAGATTCGTCAGTACTTTATTGAGTCGGATCAGGATGCATTGCCATTTTCCAGAATGGACCGCAGTCTGGTTTATCAACGTGCAAAAAATGAAAATGCAGATAAACCCTTTGGCTCGATCATCGATGTGTATCAACAGGATTATCGCTTTCTGACCCACTCCATGGCGCCGTGTCATCCTGCAGATATTGCGACATTCCGCACCACGATCGGCAATGAACAATGTTCGCAGCCCTATAGCGCCTCGATCATGAATATTTCAGCGATGAGTTTTGGTAGTTTAAGTGCCAATGCCATCCGCGCCCTGAACCGTGGCGCCAAGGCGGGCGGATTTTATCATGATACGGGCGAAGGCAGTCTCAGCCCCTATCACCTTGAGTTTGGTGGTGATATCGTCTGGCAAATTGCCAGTGGTTACTTTGGTTGTCGTACCCCAGAGGGTAAATTCGATCCACAACGCTTTGCTGAACTGGCGAAAACACCACAAATTAAAATGATTGAGATCAAACTCTCTCAAGGCGCTAAACCCGGTCACGGCGGCATCCTACCGCAGCATAAGATCAGTGAAGAAATCGCACAGATCCGCGGTATTCCACGCGATCGAGACTGTATCTCTCCAGCCACTCACTCAGCGTTTAGCAATCCACGCGAGCTGCTAGACTTTGTACAACAACTTAGAGACTTATCTGGCGGTAAACCAGTCGGCTTTAAACTGTGTATTGGTCAGCCGTGGCAGTTTATGGGCATTGTCAAAGCCATGCTGGAATACCAGATCTATCCGGATTTCATCGTGGTGGATGGTTCTGAGGGCGGTACTGGCGCAGCACCGGTTGAATTGATCGACCATATGGGCACACCGCTACGTGAGGGCCTGTTGTTTGTAAACAATACCCTGATTGGCGCCGGCATCCGTGACAAGATCAAACTCGGTGCAAGTGGTAAAATCATCAGTGCTTTTGACATCGCCAGTATCATGGCCATCGGTGCGGATTGGGTCAATTCAGCGCGTGGCTTTATGTTTGCCATCGGTTGTATTCAAGCGCAAAGCTGCCATACCAACCAATGTCCGGTCGGCATCGCCACCCAAGACAAGCAACGTCAAAGTGCCTTGGATGTACCAGACAAAGCACAGCGGGTGAATAACTTCCATCAAAACACCATGAAAGCACTTGCAGAGATGATTGCGTCTTCAGGACTCTCACATCCTGAGCAGATCAATCCGCATCATTTGGCACAACGTGTCAACGACCGCGAAATCAAGAACTACGCGCAGTTGCATTTCTGGTTGAAAAATGGCGAATTACTTGAGGAACATATTCAAGATGAGGATAACTTCTACTACCGCATGTGGAATCTTGCCGACTCGACCAAGTTCTAATCAGGCACTCACTAAGTACAAACCCAGTACTGAACAATGAGTGCTAAAGTTTAAGCCGATTAAAATCAAAAATGGCGATTGCTCAAACCAGAGCAATCGCCATTTTTTTGTAGTCTCTCAGTTCTAGACCCGAGCCGATTCTAGTTGATTCAAGTACTCGTGATGACTGAGTCTTGAGTCGCGACCAAGTATTAGTAGACGAGTACTAGTAATAGTCACCACCACTAGAATGCGCATGCAAGAATGCAGGAATCAATCCAGTCAATGCCGCACGAATATCGGCACGTTCATTGATCAGTTGGTGTGAGCCTTCTTCTAACATCAGCAAGGTTTGCAGACGGAACTTACGCCGAATAAACTCGATGTTATAACGCCAATCCACGGTTTGATCTTGCGCCCCCTGCGCCAACCAGACTGGAATGCGACAGGCTGGACGTTGTTCCATTTCCTGCATCCATTTCGACATCGCCAAAATCCAATCCATGCCCATCATTTTCGGCTGTAAAGGATCTCTTAATCGTACGAAGCGCAGGAACTCAGGGTTGTGGTTATTACGGCGGAAATGTCGCGGCACCTCACGTTTAATGCGGCGGATAATCCCGAGTCCAATCGAGTTGTGCCACCATGCCGACTTGGCCGGTCGAATCAGCGGTGATAATAACAGCACGCGCTCCACGATCGGGTTTTTACGATGTTCTGCAAATTCCAATAGATGATGCAACCAAATCGCAGCGCCGGTACTCTGCCCGATGCCTAACCATGGTTTGGGCAATTGTTTGGCATGTTTGACGTATTGATAGACCGCATGCAAAACCTGCTGGTAATGATCAAAGTTTTGAATATTCGCCGGTGAACCATTGCTAAGTCCATGACCGGGTAAATCATAGGTCAGTACACTAAAGCCCTGATCCAGTAGTTCTTTGATAATCGGCTGATAAATCCCGCTATGTTCGAGATAACCATGCAGCAAACACACGGTGCCTTTAACCTGATCGGTATTGGGCTGAAATACCTGCACATGCAGCTTAAACAGCGGCATTTGAATATAACCTTGCCAATGCTCGCATTGCAGTTGATCAAAGCCATATAAGCGACAATAGGCCAAGATCTCACGTGAGGGATAGTAGCGACTATTTAAGTTTAATGGCTCTAACAGCGTTGGGGTATGTTCACGACTCGGAACCGGTAAATCCAATTGTTTTAATATGGTCGGATTTAAAAAAGGTATATCTGACATTAGGGCACCTCTCGACAACCACTCGAACCAAATAACATATCGCGAATCGTGGCCAGCATTTCGTAGTTGGCACGGCGACTATGATGATAATTCAGTTGGCTGGGTTGCCATGCAGTCAGGGATGTGGGCATCGGCGCTTCGACTGCGATGGTTTCAATGCCATTTAAGGCAAATAAACGTCGCGTTCTCGGCATATGATAACGATCGGTAATGAGTAATACGGTGGGTGCACCACCTTTCTTCTGTAGCAGTAAAGAGCTAAATCGGGTGTTTTCACAGGTGTTCATGCTTTTATTTTCCAACAAATTGGCCTGTACCCCGCGTTGTGCCAACCATGCTTGCATATAAGGGGCTTCAACCCCACTCAACACGATCGGCAACTTGGTGGTTTTCTCTAAGGCCAAAGTGGTTTCTAAACGCAAACGGGTATAGTCGTTGACCACGATATCTTTACGGTTTTTATCTAAGGTCAGTCCACCCCCTAAGACCACGATGGCATAGGGCTGCGATTGTTGTTTCTTCGGTTCATCGCCCAAGGCATCTAGATAAGCAATATCTTGATAGGTTTGATCATCTACGTTCTGTAAGGTATCGGTATAGATCGGATGGGTCTTTAAAAAGTGCACATAGTGATCCATGAGTTTTTGATGCTCAGGGCGATTAAAATGCAAAGCATCCAAGCCGATATCCTTGTCTGCCTCTGCACTATGCGTGCTCACCGCAGAGGCAGCAACTTGTTCTTGTTGCTGCTTTTGGGGTTTGGGTAGCATTGGAATTTGTGCTTCGGTTTGCTGATCTTGCGTTTGCGGCAGCGCCATAATTTCTTCTTGTAAAATCTTATAGCGAGTTTGGATCGCACTCAGGTCTTGGGCATTTTGGCTATGCATTGCGGTTTGCATGACATTGAGATAGGCCTGCCGCGCGATCCAAAGATTGGAGCCGGGTTCTAAATTGTCATTTTCAGTCAAGCTAGCCATTTGCTGGCTTTGCGCCGCAACTTGGTTGACTTCTACCGGCACGATAAAATTCAGTACCCGGATCACCGCATTGGAATAGAACGGCGTATACAGAGAAACCACTAGACAGCCGAAAAGCACGAAGATGATCGCTAAAAATCGTACCAACTTCACCATCCAATGTTGTTTTGTCATAGGCAACTATTCACATGTGCTTGTATAGACCCGGCTTGATCGACCAAGACGGGTTCTGGTTGCAATAAAATACCAAACATTTGGTAGACATCAAACTGTACAGCACGATAAGTTTGCTGCACATCCTGCAAGTTGGCTTGGGCGTAATTGACCAAGACCAAGGCTTGTAAATGAAACATCCCCACTTGATCCAGGCGCTTGCCTTTCCAACCGGCTTGTTCAATTAACCAGCCCGCAGCCAATTTAACCTGATCCCCCGGTTGAGGATAATGTGGAATCTGCGGAAATGCCTGCAAAATATCAGCAAACTGAGTTTGGGAAATCACTGGATTTTTAAAGAAGCTGCCCACATTTGCATATTGTTTTGGATCAGGCAACTTGCTTTGTCGAATCTGAATCACTTGACGCTGCAAGTTTTCTGGACTCAATTCATCTGCCATTGCACTTTTCAGATCCCCATAGTTAATCGTCAATTGTGCTTGCTTTAATAATTTAAAAATCACATGAGTAATAATATATCTATCCGGCTGTTGTTTAAAGATGCTGTCACGATAAGCAAACCGACACGCTGCAGCGTCTATACGACAAAACTCAGCCAAACTGCGGTCATAGACCTCAACAGCTTCAATAAAATCCCCAGCCTCCACACCATAGGCACCGATATTTTGCACCGGCGATGCGCCAACCAAACCCGGAATCAGCGCTAAGTTTTGCAGACCATAACGCTGCTGTGCCGTGGTCCACAGCACAAAATCATGCCAGTTCTCACCGGCACCGACGCGAAAGCTTTGGCTATGTTCATCTTCAGCAATTGCCTCAATGCCCTGAATCTGCATATGTATCACTAGCGCGTCAATCTGTTGCGGCAGGAGTAAATTACTCCCGCCAGAGAGCAGCAACACATTTAGCTTGTGCTGCGTCGCATAGTCTAATGCGCTTGGAATTTGATTGACGTCATGGATTTCAACAAAGTGCGCAGCTGTCGCATCTAAATTGAGGGTATTGAAGGATTTAAGCTGAACCTGATTAAGAATTCTCATTGTACCTAGATCATTGTTGCGTCATAAATTGTTTAAATTGTTCTACCCAAGCCCGACTACTGGATTCGCATTGGTCTAAGACACGTTCAAAACCATCAGCCTCCCCATAATATGGATCTGGCACGGCCTGTTGTGCATAGTCGCGATCATGTGCACTCATCAACGCAAGCTGAGCTTTTTGAGCCGATGCCCCTGACTGCTGTTCAGCTTGGGCTTGCATGCTTCGTAACTGCTCTAAGTTGTCCAAGTCCATGGCCAAGATCAAATCGAACTCGGCAAAGTCGCTGGCTCGCACTTGGCGCGCACGTAAGCTTGATAAGTCATAACCACGCGCCAAAGCATGTTTCTGGCTGCGTGTATCTGGGGCTTTATTGGGATGATAATTACTGGTGCCTGCAGAGTCGATTTCGATCGGAAGTGCTGCCTGATCACAGAAATGTTTGAGTACTACTTCAGCCGTTGGTGAACGACAAATATTGCCTAAACATACGCATAACACCTTATACGGCGCCGGATATGACATAACAACCTCAAAAGTTCAATTCTTTGCAAACGGCTTATGTTAAGTTATTTAGCAGATGAATCCTATAGAACATCAAAACAATAATGTTTAATTTGTGCGGATAAAAAGGGAAATTTGATGCGTTCATTTCATTTTCAAACAGTGCCTCATATCATTTCAGGGATCGGTGCGATCCAAGAACTGGCCACATGCTGCTCGGCCTACCAGCAGCCCAAAGTCCTCATCATCACTGACCCCGGCATGATCCAGCTACAACTGCATCAGCCGCTGTTGGAGATTTTGGATCAGCTGCAATTGCCCTATCATATTTTTAGCCAAGTTCAGGCCGATCCCAGTGCGGAGCTGATCGAACAAGCGCAGGCCTTTGCGCTCTCGGTTCAAGCCGATTTGGTGATTGGTTTTGGGGGTGGCAGTGCGATGGATGTGGCAAAAGTGGTGGCAGTCCTGGCGCATCCTGAACAGCAACAACAACTGGCGGACTTGTATGGGATCGGTCAGGCCCAAGGCCCACGCCTACCCTTGATCTTGATACCGACCACCGCTGGGACAGGTGCCGAAGTCACGCCCATCGCGATTATCACCACAGGCGCGACCACCAAATCTGGCATCGTTTCCAAGGTCTTATATGCGGATGTAGCGATCTTGGATGCGCAATTTAGTCAAAACTTGCCTGCTCACATCACCGCAGCCACCGGTATTGATGCGATGGTGCATGCCATCGAAGCCTTCACCTCCAAGCAGCTCAAAAATGACTATAGCGATATGTTGGCGAAAAATGCGCTAAAACGTCTCAATCACTTTCTACCGCGGGTGTTGGCACAAGGCTCCGATTTAAATGCCCGACAAGAAATGTTATATGCCGCAATGCTGGCCGGTCAGGCTTTTGCCAATGCGCCGGTCGCGGCAGTACATGCCTTGGCCTATCCACTGGGTGGACATTTTCATATCTCGCATGGACACAGCAATGCCTTGGTCTTGATCGAAGTGCTCAAGTTTAATGCCCCCGTGGCCAAACAGCTTTATGCCGAGTTAATGCAATGGCTTGATCCGAGGAGCAGTGGCAGTGTGGATGGACTGTGTGATCTATTTATCGACCATATGCATGCACATCTCAAAAACAGTGCTCTGACACTGAGACTACGTGATCTGGGGGTTGCGGAAACGATGCTCAGCAGCTTGGCCGGTGATGCGATGTTGCAAACCCGACTGCTGCAAAACAATCCTCGCGAGATGCAGTACCAAGATGCGCTACAGATTTATCAAGCAATCTACTGAGAGGAGAAAGCAAGAGGTGAAAATACCGGACTCAGGTAATCACACCTCAGCCGGTTTATTTCAATTGAATATTTTGGAGCTGCGCATCAAACACTTCACGTAAGCTCTGGATCACCGGCTCTGCATGTAACAGTTGCGTGGCGCGGCTAAAGGCATGCTGCTTCCGTTGCTGTTGCAACATAAATGGCGTGGTCTCGGCCACCGCATCAAAGTCCAAACTAAAGCGCGTCTTCGGCCACTGTGCGATCAAGGCCTGTTGCAGGTCGTATTGTGCATTGGCCAATAAGTTTTCATATTGCTTGGAGATGTGGAAGACACAGGCGCCATTGATCTCACCATTCATGACCCCTTGCTGTGCCAATTCCTGAACTGCTGGCGGCAAGGTACTGCTTCTAAACCAATATTCCCATTTTTCCAATGTCCACTGACCATCGAGCTGTTGCGGTGCCAGTTCGAGAATTTGTTGCGGTGACATTTGGTTGGCATCCACAGAATCGGCTTGTGCAGCAACTGTCTCTGCACCTAGTTCGGCCTGCTGGACTTGTGGCTGTTGCGGTAGATCAAAACCAAAGGCATCGACCTTAAGCTTGCCTTGCGGCTGCACAGTGTCGATCGCAGCAGCAATCACAGTTTCTACTGGCGCAGTCACCCCATGATCCAAAGGCGCTGCATGATTCTCCACAGTCGTCGTTTGATCCACAACTGCTGTTTGATCGGCAGTTGCTGTTTGATCTGTACTTAGATGCTGCTCGGCCGTGGGTGCCAAGAAAAATACATCCTGATCAGACATCGCCGCCACATCCATGGCTGCGATCGGTGCACTCGCAATCTCCTCTGTCTCAAAAGACGTTAATGCCGGCAATGCATCTGGCATCGTCTCCGATACAACGGCTTCAGGCATGGCCATATGCTGAGGCTGTTGTTCAGGCTGTTGTTCAGGCTGTTGTTCAGGCTGTTGTTCAGGCTGTAAGTGTTCCTGTGGTGCTGTTGTAGAGTCAAGCTGCGTAAGCACTTGAGCATCTGCTGTTGAGTTTTGTGCAGCCTGCGCGGTGACAGACTGTTCAGCCTGTCGCGCTGCGGTGGGTTGTGGCTGGACTTGCGCTTCAGATCTAAAATCTTGTGCTGGATGATGATTATGTTCTGGGCTTGCGGCTTGCGTCTCAAGCTGAGGGGCGGACGCGAGATCTTGCCCATCTGCTGCTAACTGATCCTGACTCGGCGTATGCGGATGTACGCTAATCTCATGCCTTGACAAAGGACGGAAGGCCAACAAGCGCAGCACCGTCATTTCAAAACCTTGTTCTTGGGTCACGGCGATCTGTAGATCCGCACGACCTTTGCAAGCAATTTGATAGTAGAGCTGAATATCCTGCGCGGAAATCATCGCCGCCAAGTGTTTGATCTTTTGATTAATCTCCGTGCTGTATTTCAGACTCAAATCTGGCAAATACTGCATCATCGCCAATTCATGCAAGGCAGAGATCAGTTGATCTAAGACCATCGCCACATCAAGGGCCTGCTGACGGAACTGTAACAACAACTGACTGACCCGCTGCGGCTGGTTTTGATGAATCGCCGCCATCAGGTCATAAATAATAGTGCGGTCAATCAAGCCCAACATGTCTTTGACATCTTGGTGATGAATCGAACCTTGTCCAAAGGCGATCGCCTGATCAGTCAGAGATAAAGCATCACGCACTGAACCTTGGGCAGCCTCACCGATCTGCCACAGCGCATCCTGATCCGCTTCAATCGCTTCGGTGTTTAAGATCTGTGTCAGATGTTGCGTGATCTCATCGACCGCCAAAGGACGCAAAGTAAACTGCAGGCAACGTGAAATCACCGTGATCGGTAACTTCTGTGGATCGGTGGTGGCAAATAAGAATTTGACGTGCGCCGGCGGCTCTTCCAAGGTTTTTAACAACGCATTAAAGGAATGCGTTGAGAGCATGTGCACCTCATCGATCAGATAGACTTTAAATCGACCTTGGGTCGGTGCATAAGGCACGTTATCCAACAGCTCACGGGTGTCTTCGACCTTGGTTCGTGATGCCGCATCGATCTCGATCAGATCAATAAAGCGTCCGGCATTCACCGCCTGACAGGTGGCACAAGTTTCACACGGCGTTGAAGTCACGCCAGTTTCACAGTTCAGGCATTTGGCCAAAATCCGCGCGATGGTGGTTTTACCCACACCGCGAGTACCGGTAAACAAATATGCATGGTGTAAACGTCCGCGATCAAGCGCACTGGTCAGGGCGCGAGAGACATGGCTCTGCCCCACCAATTCATTAAAATTGCGTGGACGATATTTACGTGCAAGTACCTGATACATGGATGCTCCTTGTGACAGGCATAAGGATACTGTGTTTTGCAGTCAGTGTGAATCCTTTCACGCTGTCACGGTGTGAGCCTGTACACAAATCCGCATAGGTGTCTAAAACTTGCGCAACACAAGAATGGCGTTTAAAACCAGCCTTTGCGTCCTTTTAAAACGGCATCGGCGCAGCGCAAGCTTTCCTGAGTTAAGCCCCATAAACGATAGTCTCCCGTGATCGAAGCCACTGGGAAATTATGCGTATAGGCAAAGCTGAGCTGACGCTGTGGATCACACCACGCCCCTGAACCGTTATAGCCAATATGACCAAAGCCTTTTTTGGCACGTTTGCCCATACTGAGGATGCGATGGTAGCCCAAGCGCCATTTCATCGGGATCGGCATAACCCGGTCACGTTTAAAGCTTTGAATCTCGGACAGTGCAGCAAACGTTTCAGGCTGGATCAACTGCTGACCTTGCCATTGACCTTGGTTGGCCAACATGGCGTAGATCTTGGCCAAACTGCGTGCAGTGAACACCCCATTGACCGCAGGCATCACCGCTTGCAAGCCGTGGTCGCTAAAAAAGCTAAAATCACGCATGGCCTTGGGCACCATGGCATCCAAGAAATCTTGTGGATTCTGCCCAGAAAACTGCAATATTTTCTGAGGAATGCTCGACTTATGCTTTTTCTTTGCTTTTTGCTGGGTGGGCGCTGTGCTGGTCGGTGCTGTGCTGGTTTGTGACGAGGCTGTCGTGGCAGCATCAGCAGTTGGGTTTTGCCGAATCGGTCGCGCCACGCGGTCAAGCTCAGCTGTGGGGGTGCCAAAATAAGCCCCATCCAAGTCCAAGGCATCGACCAAATACTGTTGCATCAAGTCTGCCAGTGGACGTTGTGTGGCTTTTTCCAATGCTCCACCCACCAACCAACCAAAACTCAGCGCTTGATAAGCAATATCTTGACCGGCCTCAAAACGTGGACTGGCCTGCTCAATCACCTTGAGCATATGCGGCCAATCAGCCATTTCGATCGCAGCATCGATCATATTGCGGATATCGTACAAACCACTTTGGTGACTGAGTAGATGACGCAAACTAATCTGCTGCTTGCCTTTTTGAGCAAATTCCGGCCAAAAACTCGCCACCGGAGTGTCATAGTCGACGAGACCTTGACTGACCAAGATATGCGCCAAAGTGGACAACACCCCTTTACCGGTCGAATAGCACATCGCCATGGTATCGGCGTGCCATGCTTGGGTGGCAGTTTGTTGGCCGGTATAGATATCGACCACCAATTCATTTTGAAAATAGACGCTGAGTGCGGCCCCACCGCGCTCAGTGCGTCCAACTTGCAGACGACTGAATTGTTCTGCCAGATCGACAAAACGTGGGTCTACCCAGCCTTGGTACTGTTGCACATCTGCAAAAATAATATCCTTTAACCCTGTCATTCCCCGATCCTTTTATTTTTATAGCATCACGCATTACATCATTGTTTTACATCAAAAATCATCACGATTTTCTATGTGAAGACCTAAACTGCTTTCAGCTTAGGCCACACATCTTATAATGCTTTGACCACGCCTGCCACATGTGGTTTTTGATTTTTCTGACTTTGAATTAAAAAATCAGTACTTTGTTTTTGCTCGGCAGTTAAAAACTCAACCGTAGAAGGCAAGTAAATCGGCAATTTAAACCACACATCGGCCGCATAGGCATCCGGCAAATTCAAACTGGCCAAGGCACGCGCCTTAGTCCACATCCCATGTGCAATCGCTTGTTTAAAACCAAAAGCTTTGGCCGTCACGGCGTGTAAATGAATCAGATTAAAATCACCCGAGATTTTGGCATAACGACGACCGATATTTTCAGCAATCTCCCATGCGGCTTGGAGCTGATAGTCGGGACTTTGGCTGGCTTGTGGTTTTTCTTGTTTGGCTTTGGCTTCGGTCTTTTGACGTGATAAATAGGTGGTCACGCCTTGCATCACCACATCGTTGCCGACTTTGGCAGTGGTAATAAAATCAAATTGCACGCCTTTATCATGTGCTTGTAACTCACCAAATTGGCAAGACAGGCTCAAGCTTTCATTGCTGCCCACTTTACGGAGTTGTTTGACTTGGTTGCGAATATGCACCAACCCCAAGATCGGGAATGCAAATGCTTCTTGGGTCATCATATGCATTTGTAAGCTTTGCGATAGCACCGCCAAATACATGGCCGGAATATAACCATTGTCTTTAAAACCACAGACTTGGTTATAAGATTTTAAATGCTGTTGATCGACTTTAAAGCGATCCACCACATATTCAACTTGGGGCAGTGCCTGCTCAGACTTGGGCTTTTTAAAGATTAAACCTTGAATAACCTTGGGATAGGCCAAATACGGTTTTGGAAGTTGACTAAAATGGCGAGTATTCATTGTTCGAGATCCTTGATAATTTGAGATGTAAAATGCGTGACTGAATCAGGTCTATGGACAATTCATATCGCGTCAGACCCTAGAGTTAAACATTAAAAATAAAAATCAAAAAATAAAATGTAAAAAAGGGATGCTGCTGCATCCCTTTTTATTCAGCACATTAAGCACCCAAGAGGCTTTGCCCACAGACACGTACCACATTACCATTTAAACCGGTAGATGCAGTCGAAGCAAACCAAGCAATGGTTTCTGCCACATCGACAGGTAGGCCGCCTTGGCTCATTGAGTTCATACGACGCCCTGCTTCACGGATCGCAAACGGAATTGCCGCCGTCATTTGCGTTTCAATAAAGCCCGGTGCCACGGCGTTAATGGTCACGCCATTTTTAAGGATCGGTGCGGTGTATTTCACGACTCCGATCACACCCGCTTTAGAGGTACCATAGTTGCTTTGCCCCATATTGCCGGCGATCCCCGAAATTGAAGACACACAGACGATACGACCATTACTGTTTAGACCATCATTGTTCAGCAAGTAATCATTGACACGCTCAATGGCCGACAGATTGATGTTGATCACCAAATCCCACAGTTCAGGCTTCATATTGGCCAAGGTTTTATCACGGGTAATACCGGCATTGTGCACGATAATATCCACACCACCTTGTGCTGCTGCGGCAGCTTTGATTTTCTCACCTGCATCAGCTGCGGTAATATCGATCGCTAGGGTTGAACCTGAAATTTCAGCCGCCACACGATCTAAGTCCGCTTGTTGCTGTGGTACATCCAAACAAATCACATGCGCACCATCACGCGCCAAGACATGTGCGATCGCTTCACCAATGCCACGACTCGCCCCAGTCACCACTGCGGTTTTGCCCGCTAGAGGTTGCACCCAATCGATATCGACGGCATCCGCTTTAGAAATACGCACCACTTGACCAGAAACATAGGCCGAACGCGGTGAAAGCAAGAAACGTAAGCTCGACTCTAAGTTTTTCTCAGCACCCGGTGCCACATACACCAATTGTGCTGCGATACCTTTTTTAAATTCCTTGGCGATTGATTTGACAAAGCCTTCAAGCGCGCGTTGTGCGATAGCTTGCTGAACAGTTTTGGCCGCATCTGGATCGATCCCGACCACAATCACACGACCAGAAGCTTGAATCTGACGGGCAATCGGATTGAAGAATGCATACAGTGCATGCAATTGTTCACTATTTTGAATACCAGAGGCATCAAAGATCACCGCCTTAAATTTTGACTCTTTATCGCCGGCATTAAAAGCCGCCAAATTAAGTCCATTCTTCGCCGCCACTTGTTGTAATTCTGGATCATTACCACTGTAGCTATTGGCATGGATATTGGCCAATACTTGGGTAATTGCACTGCAAAGCGTGCTGCCCGCTGCCGCACCAATCAAGACCGCACCTTGGATCACAGGGGTCGCAGATTCAAAGCGATCTAAAGCCGTTGGTGATGGTAAACCTAGATTTTTGATGACAAATTTACCAATTGGAGACTTAGCAAATGCTTGGTATTGGTCACTCATGTTTATAATCTCTCAACAAATTAAATTTTGGATGAATCTTTTAGCGAGTTCTAAGCCTAAAGCAAAAACTGCGGCATTGCATCGGTGTTCAACAACACACTTTCGGCACGCAAAGCCTTTGCAGTCAGCGATATCAAGCAGTTATATCTAAATAGATTCATGAGTTTCTGAATGATCATACTTGAGTTGGGCTTTTGATGTCTTGACCTGAACGCATACTCAGAAGTCATTATAGTCAATACGGGTCAAATGCAATTGTGCTAATCTAGCCGGCATGAACCTCTTTCACTTGCTTGGAAAACCCTTATGAGCAAATCAACTCAAGAAAATCCAGCAGTCGAGAATTCTGCTTCAGAAGCTGTGTCAAATACATCAAAGCCAGTTACTCGTCGCACTAAAAAAACGAGTCCAGCTTCGGCAGCAACTCCGCCTGCTCAGACTCGAACCCGTTCGGCAGCGAGCGGCAGTAAGCGTACTGCATCAAATACTAAAAAAGCTGACACCACAGCCAAAAACTCCACTCAAACTTCTGTTCAACAGGAAAACACTATGAGTCAAAATTCAGTTCGTCGCGTTGCGATCATTGGCGCAAACCGTATCCCTTTTGCGCGTTCAAACGGTCCTTTTTTCCAAGCGTCTAACTCAGACATGCTGACTGCTGCCTTAAATGGTTTGGTTGAGCGTTACAACTTACAAGGTCAACGTTTGGGCGAAGTGGTCGCAGGTGCAGTGTTAAAACACAGCCGTGACTTCAACATGACCCGTGAGTGTGTATTGGATACGCAACTTGCTCCAGAAACTCCAGCCTATGACGTACAACAGGCTTGTGGTACAGGCTTACAAGCCGCCTTTGCCGTGGCCAATAAAATCGCATTGGGTCAAATCGAAGTGGGGATTGCCGGTGGTGTAGACACCACATCCGATGCCCCGATCGCATTTGGTGATGGCTTACGTAAAGCATTGCTTGAACTCAACATTGCCAAAACAGCCAAAGCACGTCTACAGGCCTTGACCAAGATCAACCTGAAAGACTTATTGGATGCACCAAAAAATGGTGAGCCACGTACAGGTCTGTCGATGGGTGATCATCAGGCGATTACTGCGCTTGAATGGGGTATTGCACGCGAAGCACAAGACGAATTAGCAGCCTCTTCGCATCAGAAAATGGCCAAAGCCTATGAAGAAGGTTTCTTTGATGATTTGATGACGCCGTTTATGGGCATCGACAAAGACAACAACTTACGCCCAGATTCTTCAGTTGAAAAACTCGCGAAATTAAAACCAGTCTTTGGTAAAGGCGATGCAGCCACCATGACTGCGGGTAACTCCACCCCACTCACTGATGGTGCTTCTGTGGTGCTGTTGGCTTCTGAAGAATGGGCCAAAGCCAACGGACATGAAGTCTTGGCTTACTTAAGTTTCTCTGAAACTGCAGCGGTTGACTTTGTGGGTAAAAAAGAAGGTCTATTGATGGCACCGGCCTATGCAGTTCCGCGCATGTTGGAACGCGCAGGCATCACGCTACAAGACTTTGATTACTACGAAATCCATGAAGCATTTGCATCACAAGTGTTGTCTACACTCAAAGCTTGGGAAGATCCACAGTTCTGTAAAGAGCGTTTAGGTCTGGATGCACCGCTTGGTTCAATCGACCGTAGCAAACTCAACGTCAAAGGCTCTTCTTTGGCAGCAGGACATCCATTTGCAGCCACGGGTGGTCGTATCCTCGGCACAGCAGCCAAACTGCTCAATGAAAAAGGTTCAGGTCGTGTACTGATCTCGATCTGTGCTGCTGGCGGTCAAGGTGTCACTGCGATCGTTGAAAAATAAGTTGATGCTTTAGATGCAAAAACAGCACCTTAGGGTGCTGTTTTTTTTGCTTTGCTTTTATTTGCTTTGATCGCATTATTATTTTATATGCAGCTTACTATCCCGCTGATCAGCGCAGTCAGCACTTAAACGCGTTGCAACGGTGAATCAAAGAACTTCATTTCCACCAAGTCATAGCACCATTGGAAAATAAAGGTATAGACCAAGATACATAGGGTCATACTCAAATCGAGCAAGATGGCTTGGAAAATCGTCATATCCATGGCATAGGCCACCATCGGAATCGTCGCCAGCATTAGGCCGCCTTCAAAACCAATCGCATGCAGCACGCGCACCCAAACAGTACGTACCAAATTGCGCTTTTTTTCAAATTTTTCAAAGTAATGATTGAAGATCATATTCCAGATCACAGAGGTGACGGCCATCGCAACGCCCAGTCCGCCTGCGACTTCCATCGGAATTTCAAAAATAAAACTCAAGGCAATTGCAATGATGACCAATAGAATAAGCTCATACGTCAGGGCATGGACTATTCTTCGTTTGGAAATCAACATTTTAAAACACTCTACAATTTAGGAACTGGTTATTCTAGTGTATTATCTTGATCAATCGAGTCAGAACCTTTCAGTTATTTTGATAGATGAACTGCAACCTCGTTGATGGTGCTGAAAATAGCATCCAGATCCAGAGCCGCAGTAGATTGATCAGACATGAGCCCGCAGATGAATATCAACCAAGAACAACTCAATATCTTTAAAACCGTGATCGAAACAGGTTCTTTTTCTGCGGCAGCACGAAAACTGGGTAAAGTCCCCTCAGCAGTCAGCATGTCGATCTCAAATCTGGAAATCGATCTGGGCCTGAATTTGTTTGAGCGCAAGGGCCGTGAACCGCAGCCTACCGATCAAGCCTTGATCTTGTATGAAAAGACCACCCAACTGCTGATTGAGATGAATCAATGGAAGCAACATGCCCGTGCGCTGAGTGCAGGACTAGAAAGCTCGCTAGATATCGTGGTGGTGTCAGAACTCTCACATACCCATTGGACCGACTATATCTCTCTGCTCGAAGCGCAATTCCCCGCCTTACAAATCAATATCTTCTCAGCCCCACAAGAAGACGCACTAAAACTGCTGATGAATCAATCAGCCCAGCTCGCGGTGATGTTTGAACGTGAACAACTGGCCAGCAGTGAACAATTTATTGAGTTAAAGCGTGAGATCTTGGTCGCTGTTGCAGCAAAACAACACCCGCTCGCGCAAACGCCACTGATTCGTTTTGAACAACTGCTACAAAGTCGCCAGATCGTGGTCGCCAGTCGTGATCGCGCCATCAAACCAGAGCTGCTGTATGCCAATCACAATTGGCGCACCGACAATCACTACTCGGCCTGTGCCATGATCATGCAGGGTTTGGGTTGGGGCATCCTCCCCTTGGAAATGTTCAATCAAAACCCAAGCTTAAAACGCAATCTCAAGTTTTTAGACTTTGCTGACTTCACCCCAAAATTTGAATACTTCGTTGACTTGGTCTGGAGTCGTGAACGCCAGCTCGGGCCAGCAGCACGTTTCTTAATTGAACATGTACGTGCGCAGCGCAATGCACAGTAAAAACAAAAAAATAAATATACTTTTCATCTAAATAAGCAGTATTTCTTGAATCAGTATTCAGTCTCACCTTGCATGTGTTATAAATAATTCACAAGTATTTCAATTAGAATCTGATCGCAATGACTTTATCCGCTTTAGAACAACTTCAAGCCTTGACCACGATTGTTGCTGATACTGGCGACCTCAATGCTATACAACAATTTCGTCCCTTGGATGCCACCACCAATCCTTCGCTGATTACCGCTGCGGCGAGCCAACCTGAAAACCGTCAACTGATCGAAGATGCCTATCTACAAGCACAACAAGAAGGCTATGTGACCGATGAGCTGATTGAGCGCACCATCGACATTTTGACGGTCAAACTCGGGGTTGAGATTTTAAAATCGATTCAAGGCCGTGTATCAACTGAAGTCGATGCAGCCTTGTCGTATGACACTGAGGCCACCATCGCCAAAGCCAAACAATTATTAGCGCTGTATCAAGCCTATGGCATCGATTCACAGCGCATCTTGATCAAGATCGCTTCGACTTGGGAAGGCATTCAAGCCGCCAAACAACTTGAGGCCGAAGGCATACACTGCAACCTCACGCTGCTGTTTGGTCAGCATCAAGCCCAAGCCTGTGCCGATGCCCAGATCACCCTAATCTCACCGTTTGTCGGGCGTATTTTGGATTGGTATAAAAAAGCGGAGCAAGTAGAGCATTATCCGATCGACCAAGATCCCGGCGTACGCTCCGTCAAACAGATTTACCAGTATTACAAGCAGCATCAGATCAAAACTGAAATCATGGGCGCCAGTTTCCGCAGTGTCGATCAAGTGCTCGGATTGGCGGGCTGTGATCTGCTCACCGTCTCGCCTGCGCTATTGGCAGCGCTGGCCGAAGATCAACGTCAAGTACAGCCTCAATTACACCAGGATGCTGCAAAGCACAACCAGCCAACCGTTGCGCCGACAGCATTGAGCAAAGCTGAGTTTAAACAGCAAATTGAAGCCGACTTAATGGCCACGCAACTGCTACAAAGCGGTATCGATGGCTTTATTAAAGCACGTGAACAACTCAGCCATTTGTTACGTGAATCTTTTGGAATTGACGCAGAAATTAAGGCATAATCTAGCCCCTTAAAACATCAAGCCGAGCATATACAGATCACGATCTGTTGACATATCGTCGATGCCTCGGCTTTTTTAAATCTTTTTTTTTGCGAGAATACCGTGTTTGGCGTTACGGATATCATCAGCTACATTATCGGCTCCATTTTTATTGTCATTTTACCCGGGCCCAACTCAATCTACGTCATGTCGGTGGCATCACGCTTTGGTGTTAAAACCGGTTATTTAGCTGCGTTCGGGGTATTTACCGGCGACCTGATTTTAATCTTACTCACCGTGCTTGGCGCAGCATCACTCTTACATGCTTTTCCTTGGCTGTTTATATTGCTCAAAGTGGTCGGCGCCAGTTATTTATCTTACCTCGGCGTGCGTTTAATCATCGCGGGGATTAAAACCTGGATGAATCGCCCACAACAACAACTCAGCAGTTCAAGTGATGCCAAGCAAGTCAATTTCCATCCCTATCGCACTGCGCTCACCATCAGTTTATTAAACCCCAAAGCCATTCTGTTCTTCCTGTCTTTCTTTATTCAGTTTGTCGATCCGAACTATCCGTATCCCGCGATCAGTTTTGCCATACTCTCAGTGCTATTACAGATCATCAGCATGAGTTATTTAACCCTGTTAATTTTCTCTGGGATTCGACTGGCACAATATTTCAACCAGCATTATAAAGTTGCCGCCGTGGCTGTAGCAGCCGTCGGATTATTATTCTGTGGTTTCGGTCTTAAACTGGCGACCTCCACACTCACATAATCCAATCAAGCTCAGCATATCTGCAGCGCCGAACAATGATCAAAAAATTAAAATATTATTTTTATTTCCGATCAATACTTTAAGCCATAAGTCGAAATCGTTATGATCGATTTTCGACTTTATTTCAAGTTTGATCATGCCGCCATTCGCTCAAAAACTCGCCCAAGATTTTTCCGTGCCTGCTGTCTTTGCAGGCTTCATTACTTTTCTCATTGGAATCAGTGTTTCTTCGATTTTGGTGATTCAAGCTGCACAGAGTTTAGGTGCCTCGACCGCACAAATCAGCTCATGGTTTTGGGCCTTGGGCTTAGGCATCGGCCTGAGTGGATTATTGCTGTCTTGGAAATTTAAATATCCAGTCGCCACCTCATGGTCAACCGCAGGGCTGGCACTGATTATTGCCAGCAGCAGTGGCTATAGTTTAAACCAAGCCATCGGTGCATTTTTAGTCTGCGGCATATTAACCGCAGTACTGGGTTTTTTAGGCATCTTCGAAAAGATTTTGGCTTATATCCCACAGAGTTTAACCAGTGCCATGTTGGCTGGCGTATTGCTGAAATTTGGCATCGGCATGTTTGCCAGTATGCAACATGATTGGGGCTTCGTGCTGTCCTTACTCAGTGTCTATATCGTCAGCAAGCGTCTGTGGCCGCGGTATTGCATTGTCATTACAGTAATAGCAAGTTTTGCGCTCAGCCCCGTGTTTATGCAGATTCAGCCCTTTCAAATCCAATGGGGATTGACTCAGCCAGTTTGGACCACACCGGAGTTGAGCACCTCAGCAATCCTTGGTTTAGCGCTTCCCTTATTTGTCATCAACGTCGCATCGCAGTATCTGCCCGGCATCGCCATGATCAAAAGCTATGGCTATCAACCACATGTCAATCAACTGATCGGTTGGACTGGATTGATCCATACTGTACTTGCGCCATTTGGTGCATTTAGTGTCAATATCGCTGCGATTAGTGCCGCGGTGAGTTTGGATGACCAAGTCCATCCCGATCCGCGTAAACGTTATATTGCCGGGATGAGTTGTGGAATTTTCTATATCTTGATGGGTTTATTTGCGGCCACACTAACCAGCATCTTGTTGGCTTTCCCAAGCTTATTTATCGTGACACTGGCCGGAATCGCGCTTTTGGCCACCATCGGTCATAACATTGTAATTGCATTTCAAGGCATACACGAACGTGAAGCGGCACTGATGACCTTTCTGATGAGTGCTTCTGGGATTCAGTTTTTTGGGATTGGTTCTGCGTTTTGGGGCTTATTATTGGGTTGTGTGGTTGCGTTGATTTTTAACACCAAGCACAAGTAAACCAAGCACAAGTACATCGAAGTATAAGTGAAACGAAGCCTAAGAAAATTTAAGCGCAGCGTTTAAGTCAGCGCTTAAACGCCTACGCCTCAACATCTACACAGTCTCTGTTGAGGCGCAGCCAAGTATCTCGTTGAAATTAAATTTCGAGGTAAGTACCAGTCCCCTCAGGCCAAGGGGATAGCAGTTCAAATCCATGATCAGTGACCGCGACCATATGTTCCCACTGTGCTGAAAGCGAGCGATCCGCTGTGACCACGGTCCAACCATCTTTTAACTCTTTGACTTTGGCTTTGCCGAGATTGACCATCGGCTCAATGGTAAACACCATGCCCGGCTTTAATACCAAGCCTTGCCCCGGTTGGCCATAGTGCAAAATATCAGGTTGTTCATGGTAGACCTGACCAATCCCATGTCCGCAGTATTCACGCACGATACTATAGCCTTTGCTTTGCGCCTCAGTTTGAATCGCATGCCCAATATCCCCCAGCGTTGCACCGGGTCGTACAGCATGAATACCGGCACGCATAGCGTTATAAGTAGTCTCAACCAATTCACGCGCGTCCTTACTCACCTCACCGACAAAATACATGCGGCTGGTATCACCAAAATAACCGTCTTTAATAATCGCCACATCAATATTGACGATATCCCCTTCATTTAAGATGACTTTAGCGGATGGAATACCATGACAAACCACATGATTTGGAGAAATACATGCGGTTTTGGTAAAGCCAGAATAGCCGACATTGGCCGGGATTACTTTGAGGGTATTGACGATATAATCATTGCAAATATCATCTAAATATTCAGTACTGACCCCTGCTTTGACATAGGGCCCAATCATTTCGAGCACTTGAGCCGCCAAACGACCCGCCACACGAAGTTTCTCCAGATCATGCTCAGTTTTGATCTTGATTTTGGATGCGCGCATATAATTTCACCGTTAGTTGATCAAGCGCTTTGATCGAAGCATGGGATCAAAGTTGCACTTTCAGAAAGTCATTTTATTTGAGTGTCCCCATCATACGCCTTTAAAAATGAGAAACAAATCACCCTACTTTGTTTCTCTATAGCTTGCTTATCAAAAAAACCGCAGCAACGGCAGATCGAATAGAAACTAAACAGCCAAATGATTAAAATCGCTATCGGGGCACAATTTACATAAAAAAAAGGAATAGCATTGATAAATTAAAATACACATCAGGCCTGATTTCCTCTAGAATTTACGCTTTTATAATATTCTCCCCCTGTATGACGACTCTACGTTTAAGAGATATTATTGCCTTGGGCTTCATGACCTTTGCGCTATTTATTGGCGCGGGCAACATTATCTTCCCCCCGATTGTGGCTCAACAAGCAGGCGATCAAGTTTGGCTTGCTGCCATAGGTTTTTTGATCACTGCTGTAGGCTTACCGGTACTGACCATTATTGCGCTTTCCAGAACTGAGGGTTCAATTACCCTATTAAGTTCACCTTTAGGAAAAGTGGCAAGTCTTATTCTCACCATTGTCTGCTATTTATCTGTCGGCCCTTTATTTGCGATTCCGCGCACCGCCACAGTGTCTTATGAAATTGGCTTTTCAAATTACTTGGCCAGCAATCCTAATGGTATTTTAATTTACAGCATTATCTACTTTATCGTGGTGACTGCTGTATCGCTCTATCCCAACAAATTGCTCGATACCATCGGCAATGTACTGGCACCGCTGAAAATCTTAGCACTTGCGGTATTGGGTATTGCGGCGTTTATGATTCCAACCAAATTTATATCACCTGCGATTCAGGGTTATCAAACCCATCCGGTCTCCGAAGGCTTTGTCAGTGGTTATCTCACCATGGACACTTTGGGTGCTTTGGTATTCGGGATCGTGATTATCCATGCCATTCACTCTCGTGGCGTGACAGATAAAAAACTCATTGTTAAATATGCATTGATCGCCAGTCTGATTTCAGGCATCGGTCTGACCTTGGTTTATCTGAGCTTATTTAAGTTGGGAATGGGCAGTCATGAAGTTGCACCGAATGCACAAAATGGTGCTGTGATTTTACATGCCTATGTCGAACATGCCTTTGGTGCCTATGGAGCATTATTCTTATCTGCGATGATCTTTTTGGCCTGCATCGTGACAGCGATTGGCCTGACCTGTGCCTGTGCGGAATACTTTTCAGAACTCACTAAGATCCCTTATAAAGTTTTGGTGTTCGTGTTTGTGATCTTTTCATTGGTGATCTCGAATCTCGGTTTAACCAAACTGATTGCAGTATCAGAACCAGTACTCAGTGCGATTTATCCACCCGCGATTGTGGTGATCTTACTCAGCTTTCTGGGCAAATACTTAAATCGACCAAGTTTAGTGATTGCGCCAACCACCGCGATTGCATTTTTATTTGGTATTTTAGAAGGCATCAAAGTCACGAATTTCGCGCATATTCTGCCGTCATTTATTGATCATCTGCCCCTAACCGAACAAAATCTAGCGTGGTTGCTTCCGAGTAGTGTCATTTGTTTAATCTTTATCGTGATTGATCAAATCGTTTTAAATAAAAAAACAGCTTAAGCGCTTTATTTGATGAATTAAATTCTGTTTTACCCAAACCGAATTTAGCTGTAACAGTAAATGTTGTATTTTATCCAAATACACTTTTATTGCTTACCCCAAAAGTCAAGTGCTTCGATCGGCTGCAAAGCCCACTCTCCTCGGTTCAGTCTCCCCCTCAGACCATGCGTTATGGTCATCAACCTGCCCTAAAACCTCGATATTGATTGAATACTAAAATCTTGCAGTTGCATGCCAACTAAAGTTGCCATTTTATCTTTCAGTAATTCATATATTTAGCGAAAACAGCCTAAAAAGACCTATTTTAGGTATAGTTGTCATAATTCTTTAACATTAAAATGTTAACAGACTTGCTTTTTATGTTTATTAAAGGTACAACTGATCTCTTCTAAGACTAGAACAATAGTGTTTTGTCGCGTATGACAGGAGGTATGGAGATGTTATTATTACAACATTTCAACAAGCAAGTCTTCATTAATTCTTTGAAGTCAAACCAAAATTTATTCACTTATTTCAGTACCACCATTGCGCTTATGCTGACTTTGGTGATCCATGGTTTGATCCAAGGTGATCTGAAACCCATATATTTCGCTTATGCTTTAATCGTTTCTGTCGCATTTTATTTATGGGCAGTGGTTGATCATGCCTATCGCAAGCAACAATCAAGATGTGTCGATTAAAAGGTGGATGACATAGTCATCCATCTTGATCAACATCAAACCCATAACAATAACACCACCGCCCCATTTAAGATTTATAATAAAAACTACTCTGCTCAACAGCATAAAACTGCTTCACTTTCAAAGATATTTCCCACAGCCCTCCCATCAAAGCGCAAAACTCACACGCACGCAGCACAGATCAACATCCGTGAGATAGATATTGGGCATCAAAAATCTGCTCTATTTACACTTAAGTTAGGGCTCAAACTGAAGCATCGTGCATCGCATCTAAAAATATTTAAATCTGCGGCACTATGCTGCTTGTGGTGGTTGTGCAATCACAAACCGTGGCGAATGCGGCCTCTGTCGATGCGAAGTTCCCGGTGATTTACATAAACTGCAGTTTAATTTAGTACATAAGTTTCAATGCAGCACCCAGTACTAAACCGGCTGTCGCCAACACCTCACCCAGTACCAGCAATAACATCGCTACACTTAAGATCCAACTGGGTAACTGCCAGCGGCCGAGGCGATTCGGTTGTTTAAACTGATTGGTGGTGTCTTTTAAATAGCCATGCAAGATATAACTCAGGATCGAAAAACTAAAAAACAATAAGTTGATCAACACACATAGCAGATTGACCCATGCTGGCCAAACTGAGAAATAAGCCAAAACTGCCAAAATTAAAGTTGCAGGCGCATACAGCAAACTACTCCGATGCGCGATATCAACATAATAATGCGCACGTGCATGTGCAGATTGTCGCATCTGATAATACTTCCAAACCCCGGTCAACATGCCGACCCAGAGATAAATTCCACTAAAAACAATTGCAATTCGTACTGAATAGTCCAGTGGCATACTGAGATCCATATTATTTATTTCCTCACGATCACATGCTGCAATTCGCTCAGCATGACTTTTTAGTCACCTTTTCCATCAGTTTCTTTTTAGAACTTAGGTAGAGTGAAGTTAAGTTATTTTTCTAGTATTCGCATATGAACAGCAATCCAACCCATCATCGTTTTGAGCCGATGAACATTGTCTGCCAAGATGGTTATAGCTTAAGTGCCCGATATTATGCAAATTCATCTGATAAAAGCAGCCAGAATCCGATTTTAATTTGCCCTGCCACAGGCATTAGTAAAAACTTCTATCACCACTTTGCCATCTGGCTCAGTGAGCAAGGTTTTGATGTGATGAGTTTTGATTTCCGTGGCATTGCCGATTCACTGCACGGCGACCTCAAAGATTCCGATGCCTCGATTCAAGATTGGGGGCAGTTGGATATTCCCGCAGCCATCGACAGCGTATTGGCCAAAACCCAGCAGCACAAAGTCACCCTACTTGGGCACAGTGCTGGTGGGCAGTTATTGGGGATCGCATCGAATTACCACAAAGTTGAACGCTTGATCGCCGTATCCGGTTCAACTGGGCATACGGGTGGTCTTAAAGGCCGGACCAAACTTTTAGCACCTTTGATGTTTAAGCTGATCTTTCCGATCTCCAGTCGTATCAAGGGTTATGGTGCCACGCAATTTATCGGTATGGGTGAAAACCTTCCCAAAGCAGTCGCCAGACAATGGGCTGAGTTTTGTAGTCGTCCAGGTTATGTGACCAATGCGATTGGTAAAACCATATTTGAAGACTACCATCAACAGATCCGATGCCCGATCACGGTGTATTGGTCATCCGATGATGAAATCGCAACACAGGCCAATGTCAAACAACTGCTTTCACTTTATCCACATGCCGAGACTCAGATGCATGAGTTGGTGCCACAGCAACATGGCTTTAAATCGATCGGGCATATGGCCATGTTTAAACGATCGCATCAAGTGCTATGGCCCGTTTTGATTCAAGAACTGCTCAACTAAATCTAAATAAAAGATCAGAAATAGAAAACACCGCACAAGGCGGTGTTTTCTTGGTTATAAGTGATCAATCGTTTAATGCTGTCAGACAACTGGCTAAAATTTATAAGCGGAGTATTTCCACAGTTTTAATCAGATTATCTTGCATTTCACTAACTTCAAATCGAATCCCTTGATATTCAACCCGTGTTCCCACCTCGACGGCACCTGCTGCTTTATCGAGAATCAAACCCGCAACGCTATAATAGCCCGCATCTTCTTGAACAAAGTCCACCACGCCGAGCTTCAATTCCAGCTGATATAAGTCCAACAATCCAGAAGCTGTCCACTGCACATCACTGACCTGAATCAGATCTAAATGCTCATCGGCATCTGGAAATTCACCGGCAATGGCTTCAAAAACATCATGTGGAGAGACCACACCCTGAATATGACCAAATTCATCGCTGACCAAAACCAAGTTACCTTTGGCATTTCGAAGTGTTGGAATCACATCAATGACTTTCATTTTCTCAAAAATAAAAATCGGACGTTGACGCTGCAATAACTGCTGTAATTGCTCAGGCTGATCCAACACATCTATCAATGCCTTGGCGCGCACGATACAAATCACTTGATCCAGTTGATCACGACAGATCGGAAACAAACTATGTGGCACTGCCAAGATATGTTCACGGATGCGATCTGGATCATCATTGATGTTGACCCAAGAGACCTGATGACGTGGCGTCATGATCGAGGCCACAGTACGCTCAGCCAAAGTCAATACGCCCCCGACCATATAGCGCTCTTGCTCGACAAACGCTTGTTCATGATCAGATTGTTGACCGCTGGGTTGCATCAAATCTCGATCAAGGCGACTGCCCATCAACTTCAAGATTGAGTTGGCCGTACGGTGGCGCAGCGGAATCTTGGCTTGGTGTTTTTTAATATTGCGTTGGCTAAATTGATTAAATGCTTCAATCAAGATTGCTACCGCAATACCCGAATAAATATAAGCTTTTGGAATATGGAAACCGACACCTTCCGCGATCAAACTGACCCCGATCAAGAGCAAGAAGCTCAAACACAGGATCACCACGGTTGGATGTTGATTGACGAATACAGTCAACGGCTTAGATGCAATTAACATCACGATGACAGCAATCGTTACGGCGGCCATCATCACATAGATGTTATCCACCATACCAATCGCAGTGATCACCGAGTCAAGTGAGAAGACCGCATCCAGCACCACGATTTGCGCCACCACCGCGGCAAATCCGGCATACGCAACGGATTGTGAACTTTGAATATGCGGTGCACCTTCAATTTTTTCATGTAATTCAGTGACCGCCTTATAGACCAAGAACAATCCACCAAACAGTAAGATCAAGTCTCGACCCGAAAAAGGCTGATTTGCAATATGAATCAAGGGCTGAGTTAAGGTCACCAGCCATGATATCACCGACAGTAAAGCCAAGCGCATGACCAAGGCCAAAGACAGGCCTATAATGCGCGCTTTGTCGCGTTGTTCTGGGGGTAATTTATCTGCAAGAATGGCAATAAAAACTAGGTTATCAATACCCAGTACAATTTCTAATACGATCAGCGTGAGCAACCCCACCCAAATCCCAGGATCTAATAAAAACTCCATTAAAAGATCCCCCTATTTTTAATTATTCTGACTTTTATCATTTCATATCGACACGACGACGGATCCATTTAAGTTACCTTTTTAACAATCATGCTTGAATTATGCACAATTTCAGCGTCTTGTAATTGTTTTTTTCTTTAATTTTTACAACATTCCACATCTCTGCTATTTCTGAAAAGCTCAGCCTTGATCACAGTCGACTCGCACTGCGCTTCTGCAGATATCATCACGTCAGGATCACTTCAAGATCACTTCAATTTACTCATTGCACATGTTGTAAGGCACTGACCGAGGCAGTTCATGGCGATGGATGTAGACCGGAGTGGTAGAATTTAAAAATTTTATGTTTTCTTACATTATTCAATCAATTGTTTATGTAATTAAAACCTTTTAGCTACAAAGCAATAGCACCTTGTTTTGTTTGAACTTTATGAGTCACTTTGCCTTGAAGCCCAACAGCAGATCTAGGCTTTGACCTTTTAGACAACTGCTCCATGCCCACATGACAAGTTTTCAATGCATATTTTTTCACTAAAATGCCATGCCAATGCACTGATCCTGGCATCATGAGTGCTGCTTTATTGCACTACCGCAGCGTCTACTACAACCAAGGTGTTGATCAGGATAAAAACCGATGCATGATGTGGATAGACTCATTTTCAATCGCGTCTTTAAATCAATCCCACATAGATACAACACAGCGACGTCGTTCAATCCGAACTTAGCATTTGAAAAGCATCAGCTTAAAATTGCACTCCAGTACGAGCGACACCCATAAAAACCGAATGATCAAGTAAGTTTGGACAAATTACTCGCCACATCATCTCGAACAGATGCGGATATTTTGCTTGATGCAGTACGTGAACAAGCAACTAAATTTACGCGAA